>CAJXKY010000041.1 GCA_913055675.1 uncultured Halanaerobiales bacterium | reverse complement strand
TTGTTGCAGAAGGCAGACTGCTTTTTGCAATGAAATAATTATTTTGAAAGGAGACCTGTTATTGTGAGTATAGGAGATAAAGACAAAAAAGTACTAAATATTTCAGACAAATATCAAAAAGCCTATATCCATCCTCAGGCTAAGATTGGGAAAAATGTTAAAATTGGTCCTTTTACATCAATAGGGCCCAAAGTAAAAATTGGGGATAATACTGAAATTGGTTCCCATGTGATGATTCAAGGAGACACCTTTATTGGTGAAGGAAATAAAATATACCATGGAGCATCTCTAGGAATATCATCCGTAAAAGATAACAAGGATGATTACCTATTTATTGGAGACAATAATATTATCAGAGAATATGTTAGTATAGAAAGTGGTTCTTCTAGTGGGAATGGAGAAACCAAAATAGGTAATGATAATATGATTATGGCCTATTGCCATATTTCTGCAAACAGTAATCTATCCAGTAATATAATCATGTCTAATGCAACTTCACTTGGAGAAGAAGTAATGGTGGAAGACCATGCTGTAATTGCAGGTATGACAAATGTAAAAGAAAATGTAAGAATAGGCAGGATAGCTATGGTAGGGGCTCATTCCAATGTACTAAAAGATATTCCACCTTATATTATAGTTGATGGACATCCCGGTCAGGTTTCAGGGATGAATATAATAGGTTTAAGGAGAAATGAAATAAAACCCGCTGTTAGAAAAGAAATTAAAAAAGCATATAAAATATTATACAGATCTAATTTAGATATCAATGAAGCAATTATAGAAATGGATAATAAATTAAATGCCGACCAAGAGATTGAACACTTCTTAAGATTTTTAAGAAATGTTAAGCGCGGTATCTGTCGTTAGAAAGGTGTTTGAAATATGGATAAAGTAGGATTAATAGCAGGATACGGTAAATTACCATTAATTTGGGCCAAAAAAGCTCATGAACATGATCTGGTTGTTCATGCTTTCCCAATTTCAGAAGAATGTAGCACTGTACTTAATAAACATACATCTACAATAGATAATTTGAGTTTGACTCAACTTGATACTCTGATAAATAAACTTAAAGAGTATGAGATAGAGAAAATAATTATGTTGGGTAAAGTTAATAAAAAATATTTTTATAAAATGAACAATTTTGACCAACGATTTATTAGATTATTTAAAAATACCGATAATTTAGAAGATCATACTTTATTAAAAAAAATAGTGGAAGAATTTGATAAAGAAGGTATTGAAGTTCTTCAACAGAATTTATTTTTAGATGATTTATTAATTTCAAATGGATTATTAAATGATGTTAGACCTGATGATGCTTTATTAGAAGATATGAAATACGCTTTTAAGAAGGCAAAACAGGTTGCAAATTTAGACATAGGTCAAACTGTATTAACTAAAGATAAAGCCGTATTGGCTGTAGAGGCTTTAGAGGGAACCGATCAGGCTATAAAAAGAACTGGTAATTTAGTAAATGAAGGTGCTGTAATGGCCAAAGTTAGTAAAGAAAGCCATGATTTTCGCTTTGATATTCCTACAATAGGTCTGGACACAGTAAAAAATTTAACTTCTATAAAAGCGAAAGGCTTAGTATTAGAAAGTGATAAGATATTATTAATCGATAGAGAGAGGGTAATTAAATTAGCAAATGAAGCTAATTTATCTATAATGTCTATTTCTCTTGAGGAGGTCTAAGATGACCGGTAAAATTATGGTAGTTGCCGGCGAAATTTCCGGGGATGAAAGGGCAGCTGAAGTTGTCGAAAAGATAAAACATTATAATCCTCGTGTTGAATTTTTCGGTATGGGCTCTGATAAGCTAAAAGAACAAGGTGTGGATATAATAATTGATCCCACTAGTATAAATTCGATTGGTTTTTGGGAAGCGCTTCAAAACTATAAAATACATAAAAGCAATTATAATAGATTAAAAGAAGAAATTAAGACAAGAAAACCTGATGTCTTATTTCTTGTTGACTATTCTGGTTTCAATATGCTTATGGCTCGTTTAGGAGCAAAACTTAATATACCAGTAGTAGATTATTTTCCTCCTTCTGCTTGGTTGTGGGGTGAATGGCGGGCTAAAAGGATGTCAAAATATGGGGCATTAATTGCTGCTAATTTTCCTATGGAACGCGATGTGTATATTAAAAAGGGTGCAAGGACTGAATTTGTTGGCCATCCTCTAGTTGATGAAATAAATGTTGATTTAGATAAAAATGAGTTAGAGGAAGTATTTGAAATAGGTGATAATGAAATACCGATCGCACTTTTACCAGGAAGTCGAAAAGAGGAAATAGAAAAACTTTTACCACTGATGATTGAAGCTGCAGTAAAGTTAAAAGAAGATAATGAAAATTATGTGTTCATAATACCATCTGCTAATCCTAAGTTTAATGATTACATAGAAAGTGTTTTAGTGAATCATCCCATTCAAGCAAAAATTGTTAATAACCATATACATAGTGTTTTGAAGATGTCTCACTTTGCGATTGTAACTTCAGGGACTGCTACTTTGGAGGCAATGTTATTAAGTACTCCAATGTTAATCATATATAAGATAAGTAATTTAACTTATAAGATAGCTAAATTATTATATAAAAAGGATTATTTTGGAATGCCAAATATTTTGGCTGAAAAAGAAATTGTACCTGAAATCGTTCAGGAAGAAGTAACTCCAGAAAATATTTACAAGAAAGCACACTATATATTATCTAAACCATATTTAATTACTGATATAAAGATCAAATTATTATCAGTGGCAGAAAAACTTGGCTCTTCAGGTGCTATTGATAAAACTGCTAAACTAGTATTGAAGGAAGGAAATATTGATGTACTTCAAAGATAAGAAAAAAATATTTTTGGCAACTATATTAATATTAATTGTTGTTGGAGGAATTGCCTTTTCTATATACCATGAAATGAATAGGGAAGAAGATATACCACAAGACAATACAAATAGTACCCAAGAAAAAGAGTATTTAACTAATATTGACTTGGAATTATATAACAATGATAAAACTATAATGTGGAATTTGGATAGTGGAAAACTTGTAAGAGAAGATGAAGGTAATATTTATAATATGGATTCACCAAGTTTTGAAGCCTATGAAAATGAGGAAATATTATATACCGGACATGGTAATAATGCTATTTATAATAATAGTGAAGAAACAATTAGTTTATCCGGTAATATTGAAATTGATAAAAACAAATTACTTCTTCAAACAGAAAGGATAATTTGGAATCAAAAAGATGATATAATAACTGGTGAAAAGGGAGTTAAATTAACATCACCGGAATTAATTATTACATCAGAGGAGTTTACTGCTCCTGTATCTTTAAATAGAATTGAATTTAAAGGCTCTGAAAATAGTAGAGCAAAAGTTGAATGGAGGTAGTTTCGAATGCAAACCAAGAACTTTTCTAAGCTTGCTTTAATATTATTATTAATATCTATTTTTATTTTAATGTTTAGTTTTAATATATTGGCTCAACAAAATTTGACTGCCGATCAGCTCATATTTGACCAGAGTGAAGAAGGGGCAGCAATTATTGAAGCTACCAATAATGTTAAAATGATCTATAATGAAATGGTAATCACCGGAGATTATGCAAAATTCGAACAGGGTAAACAGGTTGTAACCTTTGAAGGAAATGTTAAAATGGTGATGGAATCTGGAGAATTAACCAGTGATAATTTAAGATATGAAATGAAAAATGAATATCTGGAAGCTACAGGTAATGTTTTACTGCAAGCTGAGGATTACAAAGTTGAAAGTAATGATTTAACTTATGATAGATCAATAAAGGAAATGATCTTTACTGGTCAACAAGCTTATATTGAATATGGTAAGATTACTGCAAACGCTGATCAGATTAAAGTGTTAAATGAAGAAAATAAAGCAGTATTATCGGGTAATGTATCGGGACAACAACGAAGTAATAAATTTAAAGCAGATCAAATTGAGATATTAAACAATGGAGACAAAATTGAAATGACTGGTAGTGCTCAACTTAATTTTGAATCTATAGAGGAGTAGTATATATGACAATTACTGCTACAAACCTAGTTAAAAAATATGACAAAAGAAGAGTAGTAAATGAGGTTGATCTAAATGTAAACAAAGGTGAAGTAGTTGGACTGTTAGGCCCAAATGGTGCCGGTAAAACTACTACATTTTATATGATAGTAGGCCTAATAAAACCTGATAATGGGCAAGTATATTTAGATGATCTGGATTTAACACATCAACCGATGTATAAAAGAGCCAAAAAAGGAATAGGTTATTTGGCTCAGGAACCTTCTGTATTTAAGAAAATGACAGTATATAATAATATTAAAGCAATCTTAGAATTAAGAGATTTAAGTGAAGAAGAACGAAAGACAAAAACGGAAGAATTATTATATGAATTTAGTTTAAATAAAATCAAAGATAGCTATGGATATCAGTTATCGGGTGGTGAAAGAAGAAGAGTTGAAATTGCCCGTTCTTTAGCTATTGAACCTTCTTTTATACTTCTAGATGAACCGTTTACCGGAATTGATCCAATTGCGGTAAGTGAGATACAAGATATAATATTGTATTTAAAGGATAAGGGTCTGGGAGTGTTAATTACAGACCATAGTGTAAGAGAAACTCTTAGTATTACAGATAGAGCCTATATTATGTATGAAGGAGATATATTGATGTCCGGAAATTCAGAAGAAATAGCAGAAAGTGAATTAGCTAGGAAGTTTTATTTAGGTAATGAATTTAAGATTTAACAGATGTTAAGGAGGTAAACTTTTGAAGTTAGTTTATAAATATATCTCAAAAGAACTAGTTACACCCTTTTTATTTGGGGTTGCCGCTTTTGTAGGGATCTTTATTGGAACAGATCTATTATTTACTCTTACAGATTTTTATTCTAATTGGGGAATTGGAATTATAACTTTAGTTAAATTATTCTTCCTCAGTTTACCTTCAATAATAGTATTGACATTTCCAATGGCTACACTGCTTGCGACAATTATGGCTTATAGTCGTTTGTCTAATGATAGTGAGATCACAGCTTTTAGAGCAGGTGGAGTAAGTGTTTATAAATTAGTTATACCAGCTTTGATTATGGGTTTAGTTATGAGTTTTTTTGCAATTGGTTTAAATGAATATGTAGTACCGCGCTCTAATTATTTATATGATAGGATTGTCTGGGAATTCCAACATGGGGAAAAGATGCCTTCGACTCAGTATAATCTTTATTTAACTCCAATTGATAATGAAAGTAACAGACCTGATTATATTCTCTATACTCATAAATTCGATGGTAATACGGGAGTCATGACTGATGTATACTTACAGGATTATGAGCAAGGGGAACCAAATGTTTTAATTAAAGCTGAAAGTGCTGAATGGTTAGAGACAGGTTGGAAGTTTTATAATGGTAAAATATTTTATTTAGAGACGGGAGAAAGGGTGCCTGGACTTGAATTTGATGAATATAATGCAACTCAGATTTTTAATGAACCTGGAGAAATTTCTAAATTAAATAAAAAAGTTTCAGATATGAACTTTAGGGAATTGGTAGAATATATTAATCTGCGAGAAAGCCAAGGTCGTGAAGTCTTAGAGGAAAAAGTAAAACTACATCAAAGGTTATCGATTCCCTTTGCTAGTTTTATATTTGCATTATTAGCAGCTCCTTTAGGTATTAAACCGGGTCGATCTAGTGGTTCGGCTGTTGGTATGGGATTAAGTATTATTGTTATCTTTATATATTATATTTTAATGACCGTAGGAGATGCGATGGGTTCTCAGGGTACAATACAACCCTGGTTGGGAGCTTGGCTACAAAATATTGTCTTCCTAGTCTTAGGAAGCATATTATTATACAGGGTGGCAAAATAACAGGAGTGTAAATTATGAGTGGAATTAGTATAATGCTATTAGTATTAATATTTAGTGGAATAATAGCCTATATTGGTGATAGGATAGGAATGAAAGCGGGTAAGAAAAGGATTTCTCTTTTCGGTTTAAGACCCCGCTATTCTTCCATGATAATCACAATATTTACGGGTATTTTGATTGCCCTGTTAACAATTTCTATCCTGCTTTTTACCTATACCAATTTAAGACAGGCTCTTTTTAATATAAATGATGTTTTAGATAGACTTCAAAACTTAAATCAAAAGCTAGAACAAAGAGATCAGGAATTAGAAGAAATGAAAACAGAAATAGATAATAAAGCTGTTGAGTTAGAGAATTTAACGAAACAGCGGGACCAGCTCACGGCTGAGCTCGAAGAAACAGAACAGGAATATGAAGCAACCAAACAGGACTTAGAAGAAGCCAATAACGAAATAAACCAGCTGGAAAAAAATAGAGAAGAATTAGAAAAAAACATTTCTCTTTTAGAAGAAGAAAGAGATAAATTAGAAAAACAAGTCAATGAATTAAACCAAAAGATAAGTACTCTGACTGAAGATTATGAGGAAGTAAAAGATCTAGCAACCCAGTACAGGTCTGGAATGGTATATTACATGGGTAAAAATATAGTATATCAAAAAGGCGATATAGTATATTCTGAAGTATTAGAAGCCGGTAAATCCCAGGAAAAGATTATTGAGGATTTAAATGAGATGCTTGATGAGGCTAATCAAGAAGCAAAAGAAAAAAATATAAAAGTTGATCAAGAAACCGGACGCGCCTTAAGGATACAATATGAAGATGTTTCTAATGTAGCCAAGATACTATATAATATGGAAGAAGGTCAGAAGGTAATTGTAAGTCTTGTGGCAAGTTTTAATGTTCCGGAAGATGATTGGTTATCAGTAAACTTTTTATTGAATAGAGATTTTATAGTTTTTAATCAAGGTGAAGTTATTGCTAAAAAGGTAATTAATGCTACTCTTCCAACTGAAGAACTAGAAAAAGAACTTGAAGGGCTTTTAAAAACAATAAATGGAAAAGCAATTCAAAAAGGTGTATTACCTGATTCTGAAGGACAGGTGGGGTCACTTGACTTTAGTGAATTCTATAATCTACTTAATAAGATTAAATCAATACAAGGTGAAGTTGAAGTTAGTGTGATTGCAACTGAAGATATTTGGAGAGAAGATAGACTAAGTGATAATCTAAAATTTGAAATTAAAAATCCTTTAAAAGGAGATTTAAATAATGCTGATGGGGATTGATCCAGGTAGAAATAAATGTGGGATAGCAATTTTAACAAATGAAGGTAAAGAAGTTTTCAAAGATATCTTTATAACTTCTAATTTAAGTAAAAAGATAGAAGAACTATTAAATGAATATCAAATAGAAAAATGTATACTTGGCAATGGAACATACAGTGATAAAGTTTTTAATATATTGGACTTACTAATGGATAAAAAGAAGATTAAATTTGTTGAAGAAGAAAACACGACATATTTAGCAGAACAAAAATATCGAAAAGAAAATCCACCCTTAGGTTTGCAGTTTTTAAATAAAATTGTGAAATTCAAACCTAATAAACCATTAGATGATTATGTTGCTGTATTATTGGTTAAAAAGTATATAGATAATGGATATTGATATAAATTTTTAATAAGAAATAAGAAAAGCCCTCATCAGAGATTTAAAGTCTGATGAGGGCTTTTAATTTTATATATGACTCTTAATTAAAATTCATAACCGAAGGAAAGACTAAGTTTTGAATAACTGAGATCAAGTTTATCTGTACCATCATCCCAACCACCGTTATTAACAGAATAGATGATTTCACCATTGTATTGTTCCATACCTATACCAAAACCAGCAGCATAATATAATCCGCCGCTAAGTTCTGCGTTGCTTTTAAATTCATCGTTTGCACTCAACATATTGTAACCTAAATGACCGATTACATATGCTTCTTCTTCCATATCATATTTAAAAATACCATATAGTGGTGTAAAGTTAAATTCCGAGCTCTCATCTTCTGATAAACTTCTTGATAATTGATATCCTAATCCCCCACCAATGCTTATCTTATCTCTGTAAGGAATTACATATTCTCCGTTTATAGTAAATCCACTATTTACATCCCAGTCGTTTTCCATACCACTTTGGTTGGTGGAATCTAAAGTTCCACCCATATCATAATCAATACCAAGATTCCAGGTTCCTTTTTCCATCATATTCATATGACTATCTGCCAGGGCACTTCCACTAATCAACATTAATGATAAAACTAGAATAAAAATACTTAATTTTTTCATTTAAATCCCCCTTATTAGTTTTTTATAAATATTTTGTATATATCTATAATTAGTTATTTAAGGCTAGATTCCTTCTTTTTAAATAGATTTATATTTACTTGAGAGTAAATTATTAAAAATATTATCTGATAAATATCTTTAAAGATAGGTCAAAAACATATAAAAATAAAGGTTATAAAAATAAGATCTAAAAAAAAGACAAAGCCAAATCATTAAATAAGAGATGGCAATACAAATAAAAATATAAAACAAATAAAACAGAAAATGTTTAAAAGTAAAAATCCAATGATACAAATATTTAATTAATTATATATAAGAAAAATAATAACTTTCCAAACCCTATTAATATAGGCGGATGATAAAGATTTTAGATTTTTTTACTTATATAAGCAAAGAATAACTTGAAAATCATTACAATCACTGATATAATAACTTCAGATGCTGAAAAACTAGGTCTTTTGAGACCTCGTGAAAAAATTCTTTGATTTTGCAGGAATTTTTTACTCAGTATTGAATAATATTTAGTGATGGATTAATATTCGTCAAAAGTCTTATTATCTCCGGCTTAAACTGCGGGAGAAAGGAGGTGTCCCCCAGATCCGCGCGGCCACGAAGAGATAATGAGGTTCTAACACATGTTCATTGACAACTGGAGACAAGAATTATGAGGAAACAAGGAAACTCATGAATCGAGTCCCATGGATTGTCAATGAATAATAGAACTAAAAACAATCCTTAAGGGGGAATTATAAACATGAGAAAATTAACAATAATGATCGCTTTATTATTAGTCGTTGCATTAGCAACGCCAGCGATTGGCGCGTCTTTTCCAGATGTACCTTCCAATCACTGGTCTTATCAAGCAATAAATGATTTAGTTGCTGCTGGAGTAATTGAAGGTTATCCAGATGGCACATATAAAGGACAAAAAAATCTTACAAGATACGAAATAGCAATGATTGTAAGTAGATTAATGGACAACATGGCTGAAGAACGTGCAGAATTGATGGACAAAGTAGAATCTATGGATGATGGAGATTCTGGTCTATCTACTGCTCAAGCTCAAGACGTTACAGCTATAGTTAAATCATTAATGGAAAAGAATATGCCTGAAGAGCAAGAACCACCTACAGAATTAACTGAAGGTCAAGCTGATCAGGTAGTTAACCTAATTGAAGCTTTAACATTTGAATATCAAGCTGAAATTAGAAATCTTAACAGTGACTATGATGCTTTAAGAGACGATTTAGGTCTTCTTGAAGACAATCTAGAATCTGTTAAAGAAAGAGTTACTGCTTTAGAAAATGAAACTGCTCCAGTTACATTTAGTGGTTCATATTCAGTTTCATTTACTCATAAAGATATCACCAAAGGTGATAACTCAGTAGACTTAGGTTCAGAATTTAACCATTATTATGTTGATGATGCTCCATATGATTATGATGCGGATGATTATACTGAAGCAGTTGCAGACTTAATTCAAGAGAGAATGAAAGACATATATGATCCGGCAAATAACGAAGATGAACAACAATTTATAGATATAGCAGACTATCATGATCAATTATTTGATTCAGGATTGGAATCTGATGAAGTAACTGAATCTGATGTAGCAGAAATAGCAGTACATGAATATAATTATGCTTTAACTGGTTATGGAACTGCACCCGATTCAGCAGTTTCTATAGGTACAGTTATTGATAATTCCGATATAACAGATTCTAGTAATGGTATTTTACCTGCATTAGCAGCTGGTCAATCATTAGAATATGCAGACTATAGAATTCAAGAGGATACTTCAGATGAGTCACTAGCTATGCCTATGTGGGATACAGGCGACGATGATGCTATGGCATTTGAAGAAGAAGCGACTTTAACCCACACATTAAACTTAAATGCTGATATAAATTATGCTGGATTTGTCGGTCAAGCTGGTATTACACTAGAAAAACTTGATTCTACCGATGAAGCTACATTTAAATCTGCTAATTTAGAATTGGAAAATGATGTAATGTCAATGGTATATAACGAAAATAATGAAATAGATTATTCAGATTTTGCAGTAAGCGAAACTGAATTTAATGCAGCCAGTTTCCTATATAAGCCTTGGGGCTTAAATACATTTGCGGGAATTGATACTGTAGATACAGGAGATTCATTTGATGAATTAGACGCTGTTTGGGATGAAAATGATGCTGGAAACTATGAACTTACATTTGATCCAGTAGCGGATGATACAACTGACTATTATGTTGTAGGTGCTCAAAAAACATTTGTCCTAGACATGGCAGATATTAAGACAACTGCTGTTAGTCGTTTAAATCCTGATTTTGAAGTTGACAATGATGTAGATGAAGATTTAGTACTTGGTGCAGAGGCTACAGCTAAATTGTCTGATTTCAATCTAGCTGGTGACGTTGCTGTAAGTACTGATGCTGATACAGATGAGTATGGTTATCTATTCAGACTAGATGCTTCTACAGAACTTGCTAATGCATTAACTGCTGGTTTTGACTTCAAAAATAGAGGTGAAGACTTTTCACCATTATATGAAGATGAAACAGTATTTGATGATGATAATGACGATTATGACAAATACGGATCTGGTTTAGCTTCTACAATGACAGGTTATGGTGTGAATGTTGCCCATGATGGTACTTCTGATGAAGCTTTAGTTTCAGGATTAGATTTAGACTTTGGCTATAATGCAGTTGACTATGATGGCGAAAATGACAATGACACTAAAATTGCACTTAGTGGAAGCATGGATGTTATGGAAAACTTAACAGTTAATGGTTCATATACACAATTAGATGAGCCAACTGGTTTAGAAACAGATTATGATAGAGAAACTAAAATGTATTCTGTTGGTGCTGAATTTACACCAGTAGAAGACGCAACTGTTTCTGGCAGTTATTCTGTAACAGACCCTGTAGAAGACGATTATACTACAGATAATGATAATGCATACACTGTAGAAGTTGTAAATGAAACTACTATGGAACTTAAAGGTTCATATGACTTCACTGATTATGTAAGCGTTTCTGCTGGTTATACTTCAGTAGATGGCTTAGATTATTATGATGGAGCTGAAAAAACAACTACTACATTAGGTGCTAGTTTAACAGAGTATCCTGTAATGGCAGGATTAACTGGTTCTGCTTCTGTTGATTATACATCTGAATCTGGTAAGAAATTTAATGACTTAGATGTAACTTCAGATTCTGCAGAAGACTTCAATACTTTTGATGTAGCAGATTCAGCCGATTTAGGACTTGAAGATATTGAAGTAACTACAACAGAACTTAATGCAGGATTAACTTATACACTTAATGAAAGAACAGAATTAACCTATGATCTAGGTTATACTATGAAAGATGCTACTGATGATGAAGCTTCAGATCTTTACAGCGGAAATTATATGACAAACGCTGTTGGTGTAGCATATACATTTACAGATAATGCAGACTTGACTGCTGACTATATGAATAAGAGAATGGATTATGACTCTACAGACGATGTAGATTGGTCAGTTCATGAAGCTACAGCTGGTGTAAGCATAAGCTTCTAAACAGTCTAGTTAATAGATACAATATAAATATATAACAAATAAGCCCCGGTTCTGCCGGGGCTTTTTTTTACATAAAGCTAAATTTTTAATTAAAGTTGAAAAATAGAAATATATTATTTACACAAACCATGGAAATTATGTTAATTATTTGGTATAATGATTATAGATAAAGTTATTATGTGTGACTTAAATTAAGAAGGGAGGCGAAATTATATGAATAGAAGGATAATCTTGTTGTTAATAGTTTTATTAATGTTTACTAGTTCGGTAGATATCTATGCTCAAAATAATGTTTTAGTTAACGATAAATTAAACAATTCTATATTTTATTCTCCGGATTATAATTCTATTGATATAAATGATTATATTATTCGTCTTCCCGAGAATGATATGGTCTTAAAAGATTTTAGTTCACAATATCAAAATAGGTTAAAAGAATTGGCAGATCGTTATGGAAATAATCAAACTAATTTACTTGATATTGTTTTTGATGAAGAAGAGATTAGTAATGAGAATATAACCAATGATGATATAATTAATGAAATTGCTTCAAATGTAAATGTTAATTTGGGTTATGATCGGCTTAATAATAATGATAGTGCTGCTGTAGAGTTAAATTATGAAGTTGATTCTCGAACTTCAGTAAGGGCAGGATATGAATTTCATAATGTTAATAATAATTACAATTCTAATTTTGATATAGAGAGTAACAATCTTAATGGAGACAGTATAAAATTAGATGAAAATTATGTAGATAGTCGATTAGGAATTAGTTATCAAACAACTGATAAGATAAAGATATTTGCAGATTATGTATATAATGATATATTAGAAAAGTCTGGTGAATCTACTGTTTTCGGGTTACAGTATAACAACAGAGATTCTCAAATTTCTGCAGAATATAGTATAATTAATGATTTAAAAATGCAGGGTGAATCAACAGGTTTAAGTTATCAATATGAAGATTTAGCTAATTTCAGTGCTTCATATAGGTTATTGAATTCTGATGATCTAACAAATCGCTTACAACAAGAGAAAGCCTGGGATTTTGGGGTTGGCTTCAATTTGAATGAAGATTCTAGCTTTTCAATTGGTCTTCAAGTTATAAATGCAGAAGTTATTCAGGATAATGAAGATAATGAAGTTACTGATGAGGAGAAAGAAGAAGATTCAGAGACTACCCAAGTAGAAACTATTAATACCAGTAATGAGGAAAGTACAAGTGTTGAAGCAAGTTTTGAAATAAAATTCTAGATATAATCAGGGGGTTCGTTTATGTTTAATAAGAAACAGGCAATAGTATTTTTAATTATTTTATCCTTATTTAATTTTACCGTTTTAACTGCGACGGCCCAGGTAGTACCCGTAAATAAATTAAGCGCAGTAGAAATTATGATATATGGTAATAAGAGTGATGAATCAATTTTAAAGCGAATAGAAAGATTAGAAACCACTCTATATAAGCAAAAAAAAGAAGGTAGTTTAATCGAAAGAACTAATAATATATATAATTATGTATTGGGTAATAAAGAAAAACCTTCTTTAGTATTTAATTTAAATGGATTAGAATGGTCTTTAACTACAAATATTACTCAAGATACTGCTATAAATAAGTTAAATAAGTTAGAAAAAATGGTTTTTGGAGAGAATAAAGAGGGTTCTTTAAAAGAAAGAATTAATTATCTTACTGAAATAACTTTTTCAAAAGAAAAAGTTCCCTTTGAAAAAGCCACAGTTCCTAAAAACAAATTAATCAAGATAAAAACATTTGATAAAGTAAGTTCTGTTTCTTCAAAATCTGGAGACAAGGTTAGATTTGAAGTATCGGAAAATGTATATGTTGATTCCAAATTAGTTATTCCAGCTGGTAGTACAGGTATTTTAGAAGTTTCTAATGTAGAAAAATCTGGTAATTTAGGGAAAGAAGGCAAAATCAATCTTAAATTTTCTAAAGTAATGGGTATAGATGGTAGTGAAATTAAAATTGATTTAAATGAAGAGGCACAGATGATGAATCGTTCTCAGCAGTTGGCTTTAGGTGCTAGTATATTAGGTGCAGCTGTTTTAGGTCCAGTAGGATTAGTAGCTGGATATTTTGTGAAAGGGAATGAAGAAAAGCTGCCTAAAGGATCTGAATTATATGTACAGACTGTCACAAATAATTCGGTTTATGGATTTGAATTTGAATAACCATATAAATAATATAAAATTTTGTTTGACCTATTTAGCTTGTCTAAATAGGTTTGTTTTATGAATAGAAAGATAAATAGGGGAGGAAACATGATCATGGAAAGATCTACATACATAATTTTATCAGTAGTCCTATTTATAATTATATTTACTACTCCCCTTTTAGCACAAGAAGATGTTCTTATAGAGGAAATGGGTGAAAATGTAATCAATATTAAAGCTGATAACATTTTTATCAATAATAAAAAGGAAGAAATTAACGCGGTTGGGAATGTTAATTTTTCTAATCAAGAACTAAATATAAAGGCAAACCGACTCGTATTTGATTATTCTAACAAGTTAATAACTGCATATGGAAATCCAATAAATTTAATTTATAAAGGACGTGAACTACAGGGAAATCGTTTAAAACTTGATTATGATAAAGAAACAGTCTATTTATATGAAGCAAATGTAGAAATTGATAAATTTAGTTTTAAAGGATCAAAGATAAATTATCTTCAACGGGAAGACCCTAATTTAATAGTAGAAGATGCTTATTATACAACTTGTGAAGTTGAAGAACCTCATTATCATTATACTGCTAAAAGTATCGAATACTATCCTGATGATAAAATTGTAGGGCGTAAAATAGGATTATGGTGGGGTCAAAATAAGTTAATTAATTTACCAAAATATGTGGTTAATATTGAAACTAATGAAAACGGAGAACCTGAAATAAGTAATTCCTTTCCGGTTCCAAGTATAGGGTATAATGGTGAACAAGGTTTTTTTATTGAATTTCTTTATCCTTATGAACTATCTGAAGAACATTATGGTACAGCACATTATATAAAAGAAGATAATAATAATATGAAATTTGATTTTATACATAACTATCAGATAAGTCAGAACAAAAGATTGTATTTTAATTATAATGAGCGTAAATTTACTGATGATGATGATATTGTTAATGAAGATCATTATAAAAAATTAGGCTTTAATCATACTGTAAATGATAATATAGATTATCATTTTTATTTAAAAGATTATAAAAAAACTGCTCCTAAAAGTGAAATAGATCATGAGACAGTTGTAAATCTAGATTTAACATATACTAATGATCATTATAGTATTAATACTATATTAGGACATGATTTTATAGATAAAAGACGGCATGAAACAATTAGTACAAATTATAATAATAATGATTTGAAAATTACTACCCATAATGAATTCAGAAATGAAAAATTAAACAAACAAAAATATGTAATAAGTCAGGGGTATAATAAATATAATTTTCAGTTGAAATATTTAAAAGGATATGATACTGAATATTTACCTTATGGCTCTGTTAACTATAAAGCCCATTCTGATTTAAATTTAAGTATCGGATATGGGAAAATAAGAGAGGATAACTTTTCTCGGCATAAAATAGATTATGGTTTAAATTATGGTACCAACATTTTAATTAGTAGAATGTTTAACATTGATTTTAATCAGAATATAGAACATACTAAATATATGGTAAGTGATAATAAAGTAACCAATTATAGTAGTGGGCTTAATTTAAATATGAACAAAAAATTGTTTGATAGCTTTAGTTTAAAACAAACCTTTGGTTATAGTACTAACTATCAAGATGGGACTCCTTTATTTGAGATTGATGAGTTATCTGCAAAAAAGATGATTATTTCTAATACAGAACTTGACTTTTATTATCCAGAGGAAAAAGAGCATTGGAAAATTGGTTTAGATCTTAAATATTCTCTACTTGATGAAGAATTCGACAAACAAGTTATAGCAGTTACTCATGAATATGACTGTTACAGCTATCAAATAAATTATGATTATAAAAACAAGGCAATAGGATTCGAATTTAGTTTTATCAATTAATATGAGGTGGCTTTAGATGAAGAAAACAATTATAGTAATAGTCCTAATTATGTTATGTATTACTTCCAATGTATCAGCAGATTTAGAATTAACAGGTAAACTAGAAAAAGGTGATAATACCTATATCTCAAATGTTGAAGATTTAGAGGGAGAAGTTGTTGATTATTATAACTATGATAAAATGTGGTTTAAAGTAAAGAAAAAATTGGATTATCCTAATTATTATTATTTCAAAACCAAGTATTATCAGAAAAAATATGATGATAGAGTTTATTATAATAACGAAACAATCGATTTGATTGGAAATTATACTCAAGAATTTAAAGAGGATTTCAGGAACAAATTCAAGGTTAGTTTTAAAGATAAAAACTATAAGGATAATTTAGATAATTCTTATACATCTTATACCTTAAATTACCAATTTAGACATCAGTTAGATGAGATGAATCAATATCTTCTTGATTTTAAGTCAAGAGAGTATAACTATACCTATGATAGTTCTAAAGATTATAATGTAAACACATATAAATTCAACTGGAAACGAGATATAAATGAGAGTTTGGAAATTGAATTAGGTTACCAAGTTCAAAAAGAAACTCATCTATCTAAAACAGAAGCTAGTGATAAATCTGGCGAAAGATTTTCTATTGATTTTAAATATAAGATGCAGTAAATTCATATAAAAAATTTCGTATAAATTTGTAAAGTTAACCTAATTTCTGATAGAATGAATATTAGAGTTATAGGTTTGTAGGAAGAGGAGGAAATATTTTGTTAAAAAATAACAAAATTGACGATACGGCAATAATTTCGGATTCTGTACAACTTGGTGAAAATATAGAAATCGGTCCATATACAGTAATTGAAGGAGATGTAGAGATTGGTGATAATACAACTATTGGAGCGAATTGTCATCTCCAGGGCTGGACAAAAATTGGTAAAAATAATGTTATAGACAATTATGTTACAATAGGTTTTCCCCCACAAAATATAGAATATGATGGTAGTAAAACATATGTAATAATTGGTGATAATAATAAGATAAGTGAATACGTTACAATACACAGAGGAACTGCTGAAGGTCGGGGAGAAACTAAGATTGGAGATAATAATACCTTTAAACTTTATTCTCATGTAGCACATGATTGTAGTCTTGGTAATAATATTACACTAGATAATTATGTTAACCTTGCAGGTCACATTACAATATATAATGATGTATATATAGAAAGAATGGTAGGAGTTCATCAGTTTGTTAAAATAGGTAATTTAAGCAGGATAGAAGCGCATTCTAAGTTGATAAAAGATCTACCACCATATATAATTGTAAATGGTCATCCTGCACAAGTAGTGGGAATAAATGAAGTAGGTTTAAATGATAAGGATATCGATCCTGATGTAAGAGATGAAATCAGGAAAGCATATCATATCCTTTATGAATCAGATTTAAATATAAGTCAAGCTATCGAAAAGTTAGAAAAAGTAAGTAAAAGTTTTAAAGAAATTAAAGATTTCATAAGTTTTCTAAAAAATTCTAATAGGGGAATTTGTAGATAATATAGGGAGGAAATTTTAAAATGGATAAAATAAAGGTTGGTGTAATTGGAGTAGGTAGTATGGGTAAAAACCATGTTCGTTCCTATGCTGCTTTAAAACATGTCTGTGAATTAGTGGGTATTTATGATATCGATCAAGATAAATCTAAGGAAATGGCTAAAAGTTATGGTGTTAAATCTTTTTCTTCTATCAGAGAATTATTAAATGAAGTAGATGCTGTAAATATTGCCACTCCGACCACTACTCATTATGATATTGCATTAAAAGCAATAGAAGCAGGTAAACATCTTTTAATAGAAAAACCAATTACAAATAAAGTTGATGAGGCAAATGAAATACTAAAAAGAGCTAAAGAAAATAAAATAATAGTACAGGTTGGTCATATTGAAAGATTTAACCCGGCTATTAAGGCTCTACCAGAGATGCTTAAGGAAGAAGAAATAGTAGCAATTGATGTACAAAGGATGGGTCCCTATGACCCCCGAATTGATGATACAGATGTAATTCAGGATCTCATGATCCATGATATAGATGTAGTCAGTTCGATTATTGAGACCGATATAGAAGAGGTAAATGCTTTTGCTAGAAAGGTTGCTTCTAAAGAACATATGGATTTTGCTGTAGCTTCATATAAGACAAGTAATGATATAATAGTAACTTTAACAGCAAGTCGAGCTACAAATAAAAAGGTTCGTAAAATGTCTATCACTACCGAAAAGTCTTTTATTGAACTGGATTATTTAAATAGAAAAATAACAAGAACAAGAAGAGGCAATGGGGAAATTAATAAAAATAAGCAGAGAGAATATGAAGAAACATATGAAAATGAAGAAGAACCATTAAAAATGCAGTTAATTCATTTTGTTAACAGCATTGAAAATGAAACAAGACCTATGATTTCAGGCCATGACGGCTTAGAAGCTTTAAAATTAATAAAACTAATACAGAGTAAGGTCTATTAGATCTAACAATTGAAAGGAGATTTGTTTTATGATACCTATAGCTAACCCAATAATTGACCAAGAAGAAAAAGAATTAGTAAATGAAGTAATGGATAGCGGTATGTTGATTATGGGAGAATATGTTAAAAAATTCGAGAAAAAATTTGCTGAGTATTCCGAGACCAACTATGGAATAGCAACTTCAAGCGGTACTACTGCCTTAGATGTCGCTATTAAGTCCTTAGAATTAGAAGAGGGAGATAAAGTAATAACTACTCCTTTTACTTTTATCGCGAGTAGTAATTCTATTCTTTATTCAAAAGCAGATCCGATTTTTGCTGATGTTAAAGAAGATACCTTTAATATTGATCCGGATTCAATTCGAGAATTACTTAAAGAACATCCTAATACTAAAGCGATTTTAATTGTTCATTTATTTGGTTTACCTTGTGATATGGATGAAATAATGGAAATTGCTAATGAACATAA
>CAJXKY010000040.1 GCA_913055675.1 uncultured Halanaerobiales bacterium | reverse complement strand
CCTAAGTCAACACTATCTCCTGTTCCACTCAAACTAGGTATATAACCCCCATATTCTACAAAATGCATTTCTTGCGCTTGCTGAAATGTAGATCCGAAAGTTTCACCTTCAGTTAATCTAGCTTTATCAGTAACTCCACCTAACCTAGGAATAGCAATAGCAGCTAATATACCAAGTACAGCAATAACAACCAACAATTCAATAAGTGTAAAACCTTTATCATTTATCAACATTTTTCTAAATTTAACCATTTAAGCTCCACTCCTTCTTTTTTGTAATATTTAATTTAAATTTTTAATAATCTAAACTTTGAATCTAAATTTATTAATCTAATAGTCCATATAATTTTATTAGATATATTCTTCTCTACTCACCTCCTCTATATAATTAGGACTTAATATAGGAATTACATGTAAGTGTACATATCAAACATCGGCATTACAATTGAGATTACTACAAAGCCAACTACAACCGCTAAAAATACAATTATAACAGGTTCAATGATAGATACTACACCTTCTACACTTCTGTCTACTTCTCTATCATAAAACATCGATACCTTTTCTAACATACTTGACATTCCACCGGTTTCTTCCCCAACTTTAATCATATGAACTAATAATTTAGGAAATTCCTCTCTTTTGGAAAGAGGATCTGAAAGAGTTGATCCCTCTCTAACCTTGATTCTAGCTTCTGTTAAAGCCTTTTGATATAATTTGTTACCGACAACATCCTCAACTATCGTTAATGATGCTAATAAATCAACCCCACTGGAAAGTAATACTGATAAAGTACTGGAAAATCTGGATAGATATATTTTCTGCATCATGGTACCGACTTGTGGAATTTTTAATATCAACCTATCAGTTCTTAACTTACCTTCCGGTGTTTTACGATAATTTATGAAAGCAAAGTATAATGCTACTAAGATTAAACCAACTAACCACCAGTAACTTTGTAGAAAACTACTTGTTCCAATTAAGATCCTAGTCGGTAATGGTAGTTCTGCTCCTAGGTCAGAGAACATACTTACAAATGTAGGAACTACATTTGTTAATAGAAAAAGAACTACTAAAATTGCAATCACCATAATTGTAACCGGATAGTATAAAGCAGATTTAATTTTACCTTGTAATTCATCTTGTTTTTCATAGTGGTTTGCTATTTTGTCTAAAACATCACCAATTATACCACCGGTTTCACCGGCTTTGACCATCTGAATAAACAATTCTGGAAAAACATCAGGATGTTTAGCAAGTGATTCTGACAAATCAGAACCAGTTTCAATATCTTCAGTTACAGCTATTACTGTTTTTTGTAACTTGGGATGATCTATTTGATCTCTTAAGATATCAAGAGCATCAATAATACTAATCCCGGAATTAATCATTGCTGAAAACTGTCTGGCAAAAACTGCAAGATCGTTTAGTTTTACTTTTTTTTCAAAGAGACTGATATTACTTAAATCAAAACCTTCTCTTTTTCTTTTAATATTTAAAATATAATAGCCTTTTTTTCGCAAATTAGAAGCCAACATACTTTCATTTTCTGCTTCTAAAGTACCATCGATCTTTTCTCCACTTTGGGTTTTTACTTCATACTCAAACATTGGAGCCAACTTAACCAACTCCCCTTTTAGATTTAATAACTGGCTTCTCTTGAAAGTCTTTTTTCTACATACTTTCTATTGTCTGCTCTTCTGAGAAGGATATCTTTACTGATTGTTCCTTGATTAAATAAATCAAGTAAGTAATTATCCCTTACTACCATTCCATACTTACTACCAGTCTGCATAATAGACTTCAACTGATGACTTTCTCCTTCACGAATTACATTTTTTACAGCTGGGGTACCTATTAAAATACCAACTGCTCCAACACGACCACTACGGTCAGCTCTAGGTAGAAGCTGTTGTGATATAACACCATTTAAGGTAGAGGCTAACTGTATTCTAACCTGTTCCTGTTGGTGTGGTGGAAAGACATCAATAATACGATCTATTGTAGCTGGTGCGCTATTAGTATGCAATGTAGCTAATACTAAGTGACCAGTTTCTGCTGCTTCTAAAGCAATTGAAATTGTATCTAAATCACGCATCTCACCGACAAGAATAACATCTGGATCTTCACGTAAGGCAGATCTAAGACCATTAGCAAAACTTTTAGTATCTACACCAACTTCCCTTTGGTGAACTATACAATTACGATGTGAATGTAAATATTCTATCGGATCTTCTAAAGTTAAAACATGTTTTGCTTTTTTCTCATTAATTTCATTAATCATTGCTGCTAAAGTAGTTGATTTACCACTACCTGTTGGTCCGGTACATAAAACCAAACCCATCCTCATTAAAGCTAATTTCTTTAAAGTGTTCGGATAACCTAGTTCATCAACTGTAGGAATCTCCTGAGGGATAACCCTCATTGCTACTCCAATTGAGCCCCTCTGTCTATATATATTGACCCTAAATCTGGAAACTCCTGGTACACTGTAAGAAAAATCCACCTCTCCTTTTTCTTGGAACTGATCATACAGATCATCACTTAACATTTTCCTAGTGATTTCTTCTAAATCTTCAACCTCTAAAACTCTAGGATAATCTTGATAAATCTGTAAATTACCATTATAACGGATAATGGGTTTAGATTTAACTGTAAGGTGTAAATCAGAAACACCGTCTCTGTCTACAACATTTGTAAATAATTGTTCCATTTCCATAATCTTTCCCCCCTAGACAATTACACGGGCGAGCTCTTGATAGGATGTAAGACCCTGTTTAACTTTTTCAATACCGTCATGTTTTAGATCAACCATACCTTCTTCTAAAGCATATTGTTTAATATCAATTTCATCTTCACCCCTGACTACCATCTTTTCAACTCTATCATCAACTGTTAAAATCTCCTGAACTGCTAACCTGCCTTTATAACCAGTATCATTACACTTGCTACAACCATTTGGTTTATAAAGTGTAGTACCTTCTTCTAAGTCCATAAATTCTCTTTCTTCAATACCTGCTTCATATGGTTCTTTACAGTTATTACATAATCTTCTAACTAGCCTCTGGGCCATTGAACCAATAACTGTAGAAGCAACTAGATAGGGAGGAATCCCCATATCTACTAAACGAGTAACCGAACTCACCGAATCATTGGTGTGTAAGGTACTTAACACTAAGTGACCTGTCAAAGCAGCTCTAACAGCAATTTCAGCAGTTTCTTCATCACGAATCTCACCTACCATGATAATGTCTGGATCCTGCCTTAAAATAGATCTTAAAGTATTAGCAAAAGATAGTCCCACTTTTTCTTTAGCATGGACCTGATTAATACCTGCTAATTGATATTCCACCGGATCCTCAATAGTAACTATATTTTTCTCTACATCATTTAATTCATTTAAAGCTGCAATTAAAGTTGTAGATTTACCACTTCCGGTCGGTCCTGTAACTAAGATAATACCGTGGGGCTGAGTGATCAAGTTTTCGAATCTACGTAAGTTATGGTCACTAAAACCTAAATTTTCTATATTGATTAGACTTTCATCTTTAGTTAAAAGTCTAATAACAACTTTCTCTCCATTAACTGTTGGAAGGGTAGAAACCCTCATGTCTATTTTTAATCCACGAACATTCATACTTATTCTACCATCTTGCGGAATCCTTCTTTTGGTTATATCTAAATCTGCAATAATTTTAATTCTAGATACTAAAGCAGCTTGTGTATATTTTGGTGCTGTCATGTGTTCTCTAAGTACCCCATCAACCCTATATCTAATCCTAACAATGTTTTCCTGGGGTTCTATATGGATATCACTAGCTCTTTTCTGAAGAGCTTGATTTATAATCATATTAGTTAATCTAACAATTGGTGCATCTTCTACCATTTTTTTCAGTTCATCTAATTCAGGCTCTTCATTTTCACTTTTGTAATAATCTAAACTTTCAAAGACTTCAGAAGAATCTTCCACCGATTCATAAATCTGAGACATCATTTTACTGATTTCAGATTTAGTTGCTATCATCGGTTTTACTCTCAGATTAGAAGTCATCTCCATGTCATCAATTGCAAGAAGATCAGAAGGATCACTCATCGCAACTTTGAGAGTATCTCCATCTTTAGCAACCGGAACAGCGTTATATCTTTGAGCTATATTCTCCGGTATATATTGTGAAAGTGAAGGATCAATTACATATTTTGATAAATCTGCCCTTTCAACACCTAATTGGAACTCTAGAACTTCAACCAAGTCATTTTCACTGATATAACCTAAATCTAAGAGGATATCCCCTAACCTTTTATCATTATCATCTTGATGCTCTAAAGCCTTTTCAAGCTGTTCACGCGTAATGTATTTAAATTCTATTAATAATTCACCCAGTTTTTTGACTTTTTCTCTTGCCATAAATAAAATCCTTCCCTTTTTAAAAAGTATTATAATTACTATAAATACTATTATAATAAAGGTTATTAATTATATTTCTGTATATTTCATTTTTCTCCTGCAAATTAAAAATAATTTTTTTAAAACCCTATATATTTAAACAAAAAAATCCTCTAACTATTATTTGTATAGTAGAGGAATAATTACTGTAAATTACTTAAAGTGGTTGACCTGGTAAATTTTATAGTTATTAGATAAATATTATATTATCATCCTAATATATGTATAATTATTATACCATAAACATGATTGTTTAGCAATAGTTGTCATTCCTATTAAGATAAATATCATGCCTTCTTTTTATTATTCTTGACGTGGAGTATAATAAAGTATTTTATCATTGTTATTATAACTTCCAATTACTTCATACTTTTGTTCTCTTATTTCTGATTCACTCTCTTTATTTATACTGCTAATCATTACATCATATTCTTTTCCATAAGAAAAGACAAGTAATTTGTTTATACTTAAATTTTGTTTTATCATTTCACTTAACACTAAAATTCCTGCTCTACCTGTCAGGTTTGTTTTAGTTTCCTCAATATAATTATTTATAATCTTATTACCTATCATGCTATTGTGTAGTAATGATGCTGAAACTACTCCACTTAATAACAGAATCAATAAAACAAATACCATTACAAAACCCTGTTCATTTTTAATTGGAATCACCCTTGTAAATTATTGATTGATATAATTTATTAGACTGACTAAAATTCAATTTGAGATTAAAAATGGAATTTGAATTAAAGTCTATACCTATTTCTTCAATCGTAATATTTTTAACTCCATTAATAATTGGTTCTTTTTCTATATATCTTAAGATATTATTATCCATTTCATATTTTTCAATGCCTAAAGCCGGTTTACCGCCCGAATTATATTTAACTAATTTAAGTAGTATATTATTATCTTTTTCTTTAATTGTTAATAATCCATCATGATTGGAAAGATAAGTTGACGAAGATTTATTAATCTTTTTATTAAGCCATCTTCTAAATAATAAGTTTTTCTGTACTTCTTCTATATCTGCAATTTCTTTTTGATATAATTCCGCTGAATTTAACAAAATAGAACTAAATGAAATTACAATAATACTTGTAATAGAAAGTGCTAATAAAATTTCAACAAGTGTAAATCCTTCATTTTTATAAATTTTTTGCTCCTCCTTTTTTCACTATAGTATGAAAATTAAAATCATGCTCAAGCCATTTAATATTAAATTCGGTAATAACTAAATCTTTTAAGCGCTCCCCTTCTATAATCAAAGGTTTAAATTTAATCGTTAAACTATCAATAAAATCATATTCATTAATATTAGCAAGTTGAAGTTGCTTTAATTGTCGTTTCTTAAATTCAATTTCTCCTGCTTTAACTTCTAATTCATCTTTTTCAATTTGCACTAAAAGGGCCTGACATAATTGAAACGATAATCGTTTTTGTTCTGTTAGTTTATTATATTTCTGTAAACTAAGATAAACATTTAAAAAGCCCATCACAATAATTGAAAGCAGTAATAAAGAAACAATACTTTCTACAAGGGTAAACCCGTCATCACTTTGCAATCCTAACCCTCCCTAATCGACTAACTACAATCTTATATACTTTAGCACCATATTTAAAACCAATAGTACCATGTAAAGCCGTACCATCATAGTTAAATTTTATTCGATCATAATAGTTGTCAGTAATTCTTTGTTCATTTAAATTTTTATATAAGACCAAATAATTAGGATAACTACCACTTCTAATTATTTCATCATTTTTTTCATCATAAATAATATAGTCAATATCTGAATCTTCATCTTCACGGTACAAGTCATCTGCTCTATAAACTCTGACCCTTAACTCCCTATTATCTTTTATCGCCTGATAACGTGCCCACCTAAAATCAAGCATCATATTTCTGACTGAAACTAAAGTTTCTAAGGTTCTATAAATATTTCTACTAACTGGTGAAACAACTACAACAATTGAAATAACAGAGATTACAATAATTAATTCTATTAAAGTATAGCCTTTTTGATACAAAAAACCCCCTCCCTAATATAGTATACTAGAGAAAAGGGGTAATACCTTCCATTATTTTATAATATTTACATATTTTTCTATTTTAGATAAAAATATATTTGCCTATAGTTAAAGATTTTTTATCAACTCGTCAATAACATGGTATTCAACCTCTTCATTGGTCCAAAGTTCAAATGAACCAACTGCCTGATAGACTAACATTTCAATTCCACTAACAATCTTGGCATTTCTTTTTTGACCAAAGCTTAAAAACTTAGTTACCCTGGGGTTATAAACCAAATCTATTAAGATTTGTTCTTCATTAATTGATTCTAATTTTACTGGGCTTTGTTCTTCATGCCTATTTTCCATTCCCAGTGGGGTAGCATTAATTATTATATCAGATTCTTTCACTGCAGACTCTTTTTCTTCACTATCCCATTTAACAATAGATATATTATCTATAAGTTCATTAAAATCATTTTTTACTTGTTCTGCTTTACTCATTGTTCTATTGCTCAGATAAATTTGATCTATATTTTGGTCTTTTAGATAATACATTATAGCTCGGGCTGCTCCACCAGCACCTAAAAGTACTACCTTTTTATGATCAAAGGTAATCCCCTTACTATATGCCATCTCATCAAAACCATCAAGATCAGTATTGTAACCAACTAATTTATCCTTTTCATTTACAATGGTATTTACTGCCCCTATTTTTTTAACTCGTTGGTCAAGTAGATCAAGGTATTGAATAACATCTTTTTTATAGGGGATAGTAACATTTACTCCCCTTATATCAAGTGTTTTGATAGACTCAACAGCTTTTTTTAACTCTTCGGGTTCTATATCAAAAAGAAAATAATGATACTTTTGCCCCATTATATTGGCTAGATAATTGTGAATCTGGGGTGAAAGTGACCCCTGAATGTTTTGACCTATTAACCCTGTAATTTTGTCTCTTTTTATACTATTCATTTTGATCACCTAAATTCTTATTCCCCATTTCGGAGAGTATTATGCCTAAAAAGATTAAAGCTCCACCGATTAATCCCATGGTCTGCATTCTTTCATTTAAAATTAAAAATGAAAAGATGGCTCCAAATACAGGTTCTAATGAAAAAATTAATCCGGTGTGAGTTGAAGTAGTAAACTGCTGTGCTCTGCTCTGGACAAAGATAGCAAGAGCTGTTGCAAAGATCCCGGTATAAATAATTACCCAAATACTGTTTAAACTAAGCGGACCAGCTGAAGTTTCAAAAAATGATATTATAGTACCTAAGACCATCACAGTGGTAATCTGCAGCCAAGTAATCACTAAAGGATCTTCATCTTTGATATACTTACTTAAAAAGACAATCTGCATCGCAATTGAAACTGCACAGAAAAAGGTTAATAAATCTCCATAATTAAAGCCTGCTTCTGTAAAACCTGTTAAAAAATACATTCCAGTTAAGGCTAACAATACTCCGAACCAAGAACTTAAGGAAGGTATTTCTTTTAATATAAAAATAGAAAGAATTGGAACCACAATTACTGATAAGCCCGTAATAAATCCAGAACGAGAGGCAGTTGTAAACTGCAGCCCATAGATTTGAAAGGCATAACCAAAAAAGAGCCACAACCCTAAAAATGATCCAATCTTAAAGGTCCGAAAGTTAATATTTTTTAGCCTCTTATTTAGTAAAAGAGATAGGACTATGAAAGCAGTAATGAATCTTAATGAAATAAAATAAAAGGGATTTACATTACCTAGGGCTATCTTCATCAAAGGGAATGTAGTCCCCCAGATCATTACTATAAAAACTAAAGATAAATCTGCTTTTAACATTTTTTTTGGTTTCGGTTTATTAGACAACTCAATCATTCCTAATTAAATTGAAGTATGTAATTTCTTTCCTAGTTTTTCCTCGTCTACAATTACAATCTTTCTTTTGTGCATCTTAATAACACCTTCATCTATGAAGTTGTTTATGATCTTAGTAACCGTTACTCTAGAAGAACCAATTAGGTTCGCTATTTCTTTATGGGTTAAAATAATATCAATCATTTTACCACCATTTATTTCAACCCCAAAATCTTTGACAAATCTACTCAATAAGCTGGCCATCCGACCGGCTGCATCATGAAAAACTAATTCTCTTACCTGGCTGGTTAATAGTCTAGTCTTCTTAGCTAATGATTCTATAATCTTTAAAGCAAGACTAGGTTTTTTAGTAATAATATCCTCTAATTTTTCGCGCGGTATTATTACAATACGAGCATTTTCCATTGCTTCTGCCGTAATAGGATGAGGGTCTAAATCAAAAAAAGAAACCTCTCCCATAATATCCCCTTCTTGCAGGATGTTTAAAACCTTTTCTTTACCGTCCGGTGAAAGCATAGAAAGTTTTACTCGTCCAGAGACTAATAGGTATAGGCCTCCATAATCATCATTCTCAAAAAAAATTATTTCACCTTTTTGATAATATTTTTCAAATGAACTCTGACATACTAATTCTAACTCATCAGATTCCAATCTTGAAAATACTGTAAGATCTTTCAAACAGTTCTGCAGCTTTTCCATAACTATTTTCCTCCTTCATTACTATCCTTGTTATCGAAGCTGAAAAATTTTTTAACCCGATCCATAAAAGAAGTATTATCCACCTCTGGAAACTCATAACCACAGTTAGGACAGCGGATTAGTCCACAATTGTTTTTATTAAGAGGACAACTTTCACAACTTTTTTGTGCTTCTTCTTTAACAAAATTATAACCACAGAGAGGACAGATAATCATTTTTTCTTGGTCCTCTGTCATTTTTTATTCATCCTCTCCTGAACAATTTTGGCAGACCCCATAAAACTTAATGATATGATCTTTAATTTGAAATCCATATTCAGCTTCCAATTTCTTTTCAAAATCTCCCAGAGCATCATCATTGAATTCTATAATCCGATCACAGTTTATACAGATCAGATGATGGTGGTGTTTTTCTATTAAATTAAGTTCATAATATTTAAAAGCGTCATTAAAATCAAGCTGTTTTAAAATGCCGAGCCGATGAAAAAGTTCCAAATTTCTATATATAGTGGCTAATCCTATGTTTTGATCTTTCTTTTTTAAGATATCTGAAAGTTCTTCTGCATTAAAGTGTTTTTCCTTATACTCCAAAAAAACTTTTAGTATTTCTTTTCTCTGAGCGGTCAATCTATAATCGTTATCTACTAGAATTTTTTTAAATTTTTCAAAATTTTTATCCATAAAAATTCCTCCTTCTATAAGTCTCAAACCTTTTGTTCACTCAACTTTATTCTATCATGAAAACTATTGAATTGTAAACTATTGACTTAATATGTAATAAATAGTATAATTATAGTATAAAACAAAATATTGTCTATGTCACCATCAAGGAGGTGGGAAGATGAAATCTACTGGTATTGTTCGAAAAATTGATGATCTTGGTAGAATGGTAATCCCTATTGAACTCCGCAAAACAATGAATATAAATAAAAAAGACCCCATGGAAATTTTCGTTGAAGATGATAAAATTATTCTAAAAAAATATGAACCCGCTTGTATTTTTTGCGGTAGTGCAGATGATACTTTTGAATATAAAGGTAGAACGATCTGCCAAGTATGCTTCGATAAAATGAAAGATAAAGTTGATGAATAAAATAAATATAAAAAAGTAGCACCTGTTAATTAAAAACAGAGTGCTACTTTTTTTGTTTCTATCTAGCAAATACATGATCTCCTATTTTTTTAGTAATAGGTCTCTTAGAAATCCAGGTTAAATTTGTAGCAACCTCTGGATTGTAAAAGAAAATTGATTCATAAGTTGGATCATATCCAACTAAAGCTGCCCTAGCAGCATTTATTGAAATTTGATCGGGAAATAAATTAGCCTGTCCATCAATTAAACTGCTGAACTGACCTCTTTCCAAAATAACATCCCTAATTGTATTAGGAAAGTTTTTTTCGTCTTCTACTCTATTTAGTATTACAGAACCCACGGCAACTTTTCCTAGAAAACTTTCTCCTCTTGCTTCACCGTGAATAACTCTTGCCAGCAAGATAATTTGGTCTCTTGAAATATCCATACTGTTATATATATTATTTTCAGGTAAATGTTTAATAGTACTTTCACCTGCTATACCGTCAACTTTCAGCCCATGGGTTTGTTGTAACTGCCGCACAGCCTCAACGGTTTTCATTCCATAAATACCGTCTATTTTACCGTTATAAAAGCTTAATTCGGTTAGTCTCTGCTGTAAAATAGCTACATCAGAACCCTCATCACCATATTCAAGAACTCTAGTTCCTAGTTCATAAAAATCTTCAGCTTTCAATACATTTACATAACTTACAAAAATAAACAATGTTATCATTAAAATCATAAATAATCTTTTTAAATTTCGATATATCATTTTAATCCCTCCAAAAATCAATCATGGTACATCCCGCGGTTGAACACTATTTTTTCTATAAACCTCATTATTTTTGTAGTAATAAACTCATCCTCATTTAAGGGGTCTACTAAAATTGTCATAAATCCCATCCTGTTTCCACCCAACACATCTGTAAAAATCTGGTCACCAACAACAGCAACCTTATCTTTTTTTAAACCTAATATTTTCAAAGCCTTTCTAAAGGCTTTTTTTCTGGGTTTCACAGCTGTACCTATTGCGGGTATGTCCAGTTGATTACTGAAGTACTCAACTCTTTTGGTCATTCCGTTTGAAATAAGACATAATCTAAAACCCTCTTCAATTAGACTTTTAAACCAGTTAAATACTTCATCACTTATTTTTTTATCATTCCAGGGTACTATAGTATTATCGATATCAACAATGATACCTTTAATATCAGACTCTTTAAAATTTTCTATATTAATTTCAAATATACTCTTGTAATAAGCGTCTGGGTGTAATTTTTGCAATATAATAGCCCCCGAAATTTATTAACTTCTATCGTACAATAAGCATAACTAATAAATAATGACTTGTCAAATTTATTAAGTTTTTACAATCTCTACTGGAAATTTATCATCTAAATCTTTTAAAATATCAATTACTAAATCCTCTGTCCCGTCAGTAACATCAAGATATATCTCTCCTGGCTCTTGTTTGCTAACCGTTAACATAGCTATCCCTTCAAAAGACTTAAAAACCATGTCAACAAAGACAATTTCTTCCTGTGGAACCTTTGCCACAATCCGATGTGTGTTTAATTCCATTACTTTCTAACCTCTCTTCTAACAACTTCTAATTTTTGATACTCGCCCTCAACCGGTACTCTAATAATTTCTTTCGGATGAGGAGCATCTGCAACCTCTTTACCTTCTTCATTTATAATATAATCTACAGTTTCAGTTTTAATTTCACCATCATGCTTTAATATTTCGATTACATCTCCTTTAAAAAATTTATGCCTAACTTCTATTAAGGCTTCATTATTCTCACTATCAAAACCTCTAACAACCCCCATGAAATCATATGTCCTCTTATAAGCCGAGGATTCATAGTTTTGGTCCTCTTCAGTTGGAGGATGTAAGAAAAAGCCTTTAGTATAGCCCCTATGACTGACTTTTCTAAGATCATCTAACCATTTTTGTTTGAATTCATAGTTTTCAGGATCCTCATAATATGAATCAATTGCTTTCCGATAGGTTGAAACCACACAAGATACATAGTGCATTCCTTTCATCCGACCTTCTATCTTTAAACTGTCTACTCCAGTGTTGATAACTTCTGGAATATGCTCGATCAAACAAAGGTCTTTCGAATTCATAATATGAGTACCATTTTTATCTTCAAATACCGGATAATATTCACCAGGTCTCTCTTCTTCAACAAGATGGTATTTCCAACGACAAGAATGAGCACATTGACCTCTATTAGCATCTCTATTTACAAAATAATTACTTAATAAACACCGACCTGAATAAGAAATACACATTGCGCCATGGATAAACATTTCTAAAGATACATCTGTCTTTTTTCTTATCTCTTTGATTTCATCTTTACTTAATTCCCTAGCTAATATAATTCTTTCCATACCTAAATCATGCCAAAAAGCAACACTTGCATAATTTACTGCATTTGCTTGAGTACTAAGGTGTAGTGATAAATCTATATCCTCATCCCTAATAATCTTAAGAACCCCTGGATCTGAAATAATTAAGGCATCGACACCAATCTCTTCTAATTGATGTAAGTATTCAGGTAAACCCTTCAAATCTTCATTATGGGGTATCATATTAACAGTTACATATAGTTGTTTACCTCTTTCATGTAAGAATTCAGCTCCATCTTTTAGGTCCTGATAACTAAAATTATCAGCTCCTTCTCTTAAACCAAAGCTAAATCCACCACAGTAAACTGCATCTGCCCCATATAATGCTGCAACTTTTAATTTTTCTAAATTACCGGCCGGAGCCAGTAGTTCTAACTTTTCCATTAGCTATTCCTCCTGGTACTTATTGATATTCCATCATCTATATCAAATATTTCAGTTTTAAATTTCTGATTATTTTTTAAATATATTAAAAACTTTCTCAAGTTGATTACAATTGTTCTAATATCATGGTCTACCTTTTTATTATTTCGAACTAAACCTTTGTATAATATATTATCACAAATAATAATTCCATTCTCGCTAATTTTATCTTCAACCAATTTAAATAAATTTAGATACTGCCCTTTAGCAGCATCTATAAAAACAAAGTTAAATTCCCTTCTTAAATATGGAACAATTTCTTGACCATCACCAAATTTAAAAGTTACTTTATCATTAAATCCAAATTTTTTAATATTTTTTCGGGCATTATTAAATCGAGCTTGATTTCTTTCGATAGTTACAATTTCAGTATCTGAATCTGTATATTGGGCTAACCAAAGAGTTGAAAAACCAATAGCAGTTCCAATTTCTAAAATAAGTTTAGGTTGTTTTACTGTTATTACAGATTTTAAAATATTAGCTGTTTCCCTAGAAATAATAGGGATATTTTCTTTTAGAGCTTTACTTTCCAGCTTTTTTAAATCTTTTTTATCTTCCCATAAGTTAAATATATTATCCCCCATTGTTTGTTCCCTCATTTTTAATTTCGTTCTGTTTTCTAATATGTTCCTGATAACTTTCTGTAAAAACATGTTCTCCGTTTTCAAGAGCAAAATAAAATAGGTAATCAGTTTCGTCAGGATTTAAAGCTGCCTGAATAGCTTTATCACCCGGACTACATATTGGTCCCGGAGGGAGTCCATTATTTAAATAAGTATTATAAGGGGATTCGATATCCAAATCTTTATATAAAAGCCTCTGCTTTTTTTCGTCTAATATATATTGTACTGTAGCATCAATTTGTAATAACATGTCTTCTTTTAAACGATTATATATTACAGACGCAATAATTGCTTTTTCATCATCAAATTTAGCTTCTTCTTCAATCATTGAAGCTATTGTTAATATTTCGTAAAAACTATAATCAATCTTTTTTTCATTGTTATATATACCCTTAACAATATTTTCGTTAAAAGAATTAAGTAACACATTGATAGTTTCCCCAGCATCATAACCTAAGGGTATTGTATAGGTATTAGGGTATAGAAACCCCTCTAATCTAAAGATTAAGTCGGAATTATCTTTCGGTATAAATTCATAACCTAAATTCTCATTATCTAAAACTGCTTTATAATCTTCAATTGAATGACGACTCTTTGCAGCTAACCTATCAATAACTTCATCTACAGAAAATCCTTCCGGAATCGTTACTTTAAAGACCGCATTACCACCTTTTTCTAACTGGTCTATAATTTCAACCATCTCCATCGATTGGTTGAGGTAGTAATAACCGGCCTGGAGATTCTGGTCGGCTTCAGTTAAATGGAGATATGTTCTAAATACTAACCGTGATTTTATTAGGTTATGTATATAAAGGGTGTCAACTATCTTTTGAGCTGAAGCACCCCTTTTTACTTCTATTAAAATATTTTCATCATTATTACTGTTAACGGGCTGCATTAAATCTACAACTTTTAAAGAAACTGCTAACAAAATAATGATGATTAAAAAAATTATACCGGCCTTTTTCACTTGGATAGATACCTCTCTCTAACATTTTGAAATTCATCTTCACTTTCAATGATACTTAGATAACTTTCATCACCTTCATCTACCATCTTTAAAACTAAGGCTTCGGCTTCTTCCTCTTCATCTATTTCTACCGGAACTAATACTAAATATTTACTGCCATCAAATAGTACTTCATCATCAATTATAAAGCGTTCTTCAACACCTTCGTTTTTTAATACTAATTCTCCGGCTTCTTCATCTACATAATAACTACCTTCACCTGACAAATTTTGATCTTCACTCATTAGTTTCACCATCCTTTTTATTTGAATAATCTAAATAATTCTGTAATATTAAAGCAGCTGCTATCTTATCAACCATTTTTTTTCTTTTTTTGCGACTAAGATCAGCATCGATCATACTTTGGTCAGCAATTAAGGTCGTAAATCTTTCATCCCAGACCGTTACTTTAAGCTCTAAATGATTATTTAAAAAATTTATAAACTCCTGGGTTTTATCTGCTCTCGGCCCTCTTGTTCCATCAAGGGAAGTAGGCATCCCAACAACTATTTCATTTATATCATAATCCTCAATATAATCCTTAAAAATCTCTAAATCATTTTTAAGGTCAGTTCTTTTAATTACCTCTTTACTCTGGGCAATTGTATTAGAACGATCACTGACTGCCAGTCCTATATACTTACTTCCAAAATCAATTCCTAATTTTCTCAACAAACACTCCTCCAATATGGATAAAATGGTGCTTCCAAAGTTTTAGAAGCACCGTTTTAAAGATTATCTATTTAAATAGGTTTTTACTAATTCCTCAATTATTTCATCTCGTTCGATAGTTCGAATCATAGTTCTAGCATCTTTATAACTTGTGATATAGGCTGGGTCACCTGAAAGTATATATCCGACAATTTGATTAACCGGATTATAGCCTTTTTCTTCCAGAGCTTTTGAAACCCTTTTTATCACATATCCAGCTTCACTTATATCTTCTTTTGTCGGTTTAAATCTCATTGTTTGATCATTTTGATTTTCTTCAGGCATCTTTTACCACTTCCCATATTAATATTATTAAATCTATATTTTAAAAATTATTTTTCTTTAACGATCTGTTCTGCTTTTTCTAAGGCTTCATCAATCTTATCAACTCTGCTGCCTCCAGCCTGAGCCATGTCGGGACGTCCGCCCCCACCACCACCGGCTACTTGGGCAACTTGACCGATAATGTCTCCAGCGTTATAGCCCTGATCAACTAAATCAGAGGTTATCTTAGTAACAAATAATACCTTTTCATCTAAAGCTGAGGCTAATACAATTATACCTGATTCTATTTTATTTTGCAATTTATCAGCCATTTTTCTCAAGGCATTGTTGTCTACCCCCTCTAATTTATGGGTTAATAGATTTACTCCATTAACCTCTTTAAGTTGATCTATAATGTCTGTTGACTTCGAATGAGCGATCTGATCTTTTAAAGATCTAACTTCTTTTTCTAACTCTTTAATATTGTCTTTCATTTTATCTATCTTTTCTGGTATTTCCTTAATATCAACATTTATTAAATTAGCTGATTTGCTTAGAATTTCTTCTCTATTATTAACATATTCTAAAGCTTTAAAACCAGTAACAGCTTCAATCCTTCTGATACCAGAAGCAGTAGAACTTTCATTAACGATCTTAAAAAGACCGATATCACCGGTTCTATTCACATGAGTACCTCCACAGAGTTCTATACTAAAATTACCCATCTGAATTACTCTTACTTTTTGACCATATTTTTCAGTGAAAAGTGCTGCTGCACCTTTTTGTTTTGCTTTTTCAATATCCATCTCTTCTATTTTTACATTCATATTATTTAAGACTTGTTCATTAACCCTGTATTCAATCTCTTTTAGTTCATCTTCTGTTAAAGCAGAAAAATGTGTAAAGTCAAACCTAAATCTATCAGGTTCTACTAATGAACCAGATTGATTTACATGATCTCCTAAGACATCACGTAAGGCTTGATGTAAGAGGTGGGTAGCAGAGTGGTTACGCATTGTAGCCTTTCTTCTATCCTCATATACATTTAAAGTAACGGTATCTCCTATATTTAAAGTTCCTTGCTCTACTTCAGTCTGATGTAAATAGTAGTCCAGTTTAGTTACAGTGTCTTTAACTACTGCTTTTATTTCTTCTTTTTCTATTGTACCTTTATCACCAATCTGTCCACCGCTTTCAGCATAAAATGAGGTCTGGTCTAATATTAATTGACCTTCTTCACCAGCTGAAAGTTTTTCAACCTGCTCTCCATCTTTTAATATCTTTAAAATTTCAGCCTGATTTGACATATGCTTATACCCTACAAACTTAGTTTTAGCAATTTCATCAGACAATTCTTTTAATAATTCATCTTCTTTTGAACTACCAAAACCTACTTCTTCTCTAGCTTCCCTGGCTCTTTGTTTTTGTTTATCCATTTCTTTTTCAAAACCATCTTGGTCTACAGTTAAATCATGTTCCTTTAAAACATCTTGCGTTAAATCAAGTGGAAAACCAAATGTATCATAAAGTCTAAATGCTTTCTGTCCGGATAATTCTTCTTTACCTTCTTCTTTTAACTTATCAATCATATCAGATAAAATACTTAAACCCTGTTCTAAGGTTTTGAAAAATCTTTCCTCTTCAGCTTTCACGAACTTTATAATCTGGTCTTCTTTTTCTTCTAAACGAGGATAACCTCCAGACATTGTATCTATAACAACTGGAACCATCTTATAAAGAAATGGTTCTTCATAGCCTAGTTCTCCTCCATATCTAACAGCTCTTCTTAGAAGTCTTCTAATTACATAGCCCCGTCCTTCATTAGAAGGAAGCACTCCATCAAAAATCGACATGGTTACTCCTCTAATATGGTCTGCTATCAAACGATAGGCCATTTTAGTTTTCTCATTTTCCTTATATGGAACTCCACTATCTTCAACCAAATAATCAATCATTGGTTTTAAAAGATCAGTTTCAAAGTTTGATTCAACATCTTGTAAGATGGAAGCAACTCTTTCTAAACCCATACCAGTATCTATATTTTTATTTGGAAGTTCTAGGTATTCACGATCTTCGGTATAATTATATTGGGTAAATACTAAATTCCAGATTTCTAAGTAGCGGTCTCCTTCTCCTCCGATTACATCTTCTTCACTGGTCCCATATTCGGGACCACGGTCGTAATGCAGTTCTGAACAGGGGCCACAAGGACCAGTTCCGATCTGCCAAAAGTTTTCGTCTTTACCCATCCTGATGATTCTTTCTTCTTCTAACCCTACAACATCATGCCAAATATCATGGGCTTCTTCATCATCTTTATAGATTGTAATCCAAAGTTTTTCGGGCTCTAATCCTAATTCCTCAGTTACAAATTCCCAGGCCCAAACAATAGCTTCTTCTTTGAAATAGTCTCCAAAGGAAAAATTACCTAACATTTCAAAAAAGGTTTGATGTCGATTTGTTCTTCCCACATTTTCTATATCATTAGTTCTAATACATTTCTGTGAAGTTGCAATCCTTGTTTCAGGTGGTTCCTTCCTTCCATCAAAATATGGTTTAAAAGGAGCCATTCCAGCATTAATCCAAAGTAAACTGGGATCATCCTGAGGCACAAGGGGAGCACTTGGTAAAATTAAGTGTTTTTTTCTTTTGAAAAAATCTAAATAGGTCTGTCTTAAATCGTCTCCTGTCATCTTTGTTCCCCCTTACTTCAATTTAATTTTTGCATACCTTCTTTTACCGATCTGTACAATCATACCGTCTTTTACCTCTAAATCGAGATTAATTTTTTCATATTTTTCATCATCTATTGTTACAGCACCCTGTTTTATCATCCGGCGTGCTTCACTATTTGAATCTACCATCCCGGTTGCTGCTACGATCTTAACAATCCATAATTCTCCGTCTTCCAAACGGTCTTTGCTGATTTCAACTTCTGGAATATCTTCCGGTAAATTACCTTTTGAAAAGACACTTTCAAATTCTTTTTCAGCCTTTTTAGCACCATCTTCTCCATGATATTCTTTTACAATGGTGCGGGCAAGCTGTTTTTTATATTCCATCGGGTTTTCATTTTTTTCTTCAATAGCTTCTTTTATCTTTTCTACTTCTTTCAGATCAGTATTTGTGACTAATTCAAAATATCTTACTATCATATCATCCGGTATTGACATTACTTTACCATACATGTCAGCCGGCTTGTCTTCAATACCTATATAATTTCCAAGGCTTTTACTCATTTTTTCTGTACCATCAAGTCCTTCTAATAAAGGCATCATAACTAAAACCTGTGACTCTTGTCCATATTCTTTTTGCAGGTTTCTACCAACTAAGAGATTAAATCTCTGATCAGTACCACCTAATTCTACATCAGCTTCGATTGCAACTGAATCATAGCCCTGCATTAAAGGATAGAAAAATTCATGGATTCCGATCGGTTTGTTATCCTGATACCTGTTATGAAAATCATCTCTTTCTAACATACGTGCAACAGTATATTTTGAAGAGAGGTTAATTACATCTTCAAAGTCCAT
>CAJXKY010000039.1 GCA_913055675.1 uncultured Halanaerobiales bacterium | reverse complement strand
GTGGAGTATAAAGAAGTGAGTCCCTCATCCCGGCAGATCAAAAAAATATGGGAACAACTGGCGGAAAATCTTAAATAAAACAGTTGATAGTTTTTTTGTTTTAAGTGAAAGTTTCAAAATAGCTAAACATGTTAATATTTAAAAAGCGTGGTGGACTGTCCGTTTTCCGGGCCTGCCTGACGGTTTATGAAAACGAATCATTCTGATATTTGAATGTAAAAACAATACCATAAATGGTTGTATATATTTAAATGGTAGGCAAGCTGATAGGTTTAAACGGACTAGACCTTTTTCTTTCTTTTTGGGGCAATGCCAAAAAGGAAAAATGTTGACAATAGAAGGAAATGCTGCTAATGAAAAAGCTAATAGAGCAAAATATATAGATGTCATAATTCCTGTTGAAGTAGGCCAATGTATATAGATAATTGAAATGCAGATGGTTTTAGATGAATAATAGAAAACGGATCCGTCAAATGCCGGACACAGTAACCACGGATTTATTTTTTCTTGCCAATATTAGTAAAGATTCTCCAGGTTTTGAACGATTATTCTGAATTTCTCCTCAAATTTCTAAAAACACGCAAAAACCATGGTTTCCTGTTCTCAAATTCCTCAATAACTTCTCTTGCCGATTCTTTTCCTGAGGTTTCATCTAAAAACTCGTCAGCCAGGAAAGCTTTTGTAAAATTATATTTTGTATAAAACTTCTCCAGGAATAACCTTACAATCAATGAAGCAAGAACAATCAAAAATGAAAATCCAAATGTGATCACTGACATGTCAGAAAGCTCCCGGCCAAGAAAAAACAAGCCGATTGCTATAAAAGGGATAGGTAGGTATTTGAGCAGTGTAAACCAGGAAAAATATACAGTCAGTTTATCATCCAGGTAATCTATATGTGCATCTCTATAGGCATATAATCCTTGATTGATGGTAAGATAAGCAAAATACAATTCCTTTTCTTTCTTGCCGCTAAAACGATACTTTTTCTTTTTCAACAGTTTAAATTTTTCAAAATAGATTACAGACATATTATGTGAGTTTTGTTATTAGACATTAGAGTCTGGAAAGCCGCTTAACTCCTTACCGTTAAAGGTTTTTTATATAATCAATATATGCTCTTATCATTTCCCGGACAGCAGAATAGTGTTCTTTTATTTCATTGGTCCCGGTTTTCAAATACAGCCTCCTGTTTACCTCAATCATAATCGACGAGACATGTTTATTTTTTTGATAATATTCCATGGGCACCATGGTTCCACTGTAAGGCCTGTTTAACTCTACATCCATCCCTTGTGCTTTGAAAAACTCCTCCGTTTCCTCAATTAACTTTTGGGGAGTATGGTATTGATCCGTTCCAATATTGATATCCGGGCGTTTGGGATGTTGATCCAAATCACGGACAAATGGAGTGTCCGGGAACGAGTGACAGTCGATTATGACTGCTTTGCCATTTTCTTGCAATTGCCCATCTACTGCCTGCTTTAGTTTTTGGTGATGCGGATAGTAGTGTGTATTTAGTATATGTTCTTTCAAATCCCTGGTTACTTCACGCATTTCTTCGCCGGTATCCAGCTTTTCATAGCATACACCTGCACCATATCTGGCCATCTCTTCCATATTGTCATCCGCAAAGCGCTCTACGTCACAAAAAATTCGGGAAAACGGAGCGGTGACTTTTATATCTTTTTCGGAATCAAATAAATTTTCGGTGTACCAGTCTGTTAATTTCAGCACTTCTGAGTCGAGTGTTTGCTGGTTAATGATAAAACCTTCGTAATTCGGAAAATAAGTGGATGAATGTGGTATGTGAAGAATCAATTGCCTCATATAAAAGATTATTAGATGATTGATTTAAAAAAGGGTTAATATATACAAAGATATGAATGACCGGTGTCAATAAGTGACGTTTCCCCAAAAAAAACGTATATAATAGAACACGGATGACGCAGATTATACGGATTAACACTGATAAAAAACATTTATAGTCTGTCAAATAGGATACTTAATCCACTAGACGAGTATTTAGTGCCTCTAAAAAACGTCTCTTAATCTTTAATAAACCTATTTAGTAGATCAAAGAATACTACTTATTCTAAAAATTTCCTTCGCTATCCCTTCAATGATAAGCAACTGTTGAACAGCGGGTTGGGTCTTCCCCCTGTAGGGGAATCAAAGGGGTGCGGGTAAGCCAATAAAGTGTTTTCTTAGAACCATTATTTTCATAAAAAATTGACATCACGACACACGCTGACGCTATATCTGTTTAAATTATACAGAAATCAATAAATTTTATCATTATGCAGGGACATGTAATACGCATTAAGATAGCGATTCAGCGTCATAAAAGCATCGAAAGAGTGGTTGAAAAAATTAATGCATATATTCGTACAAACCGGGAAATGGAGTGCCTGCTAAAGTATCTTTGGAGCCTGACCAGTAGAGATCCTCGCTGTCTTAAAGTATATGAATTGCTTCATAAAAAAAATCCACAAAACATACTCATCCTGGAATATAAATCACTTGCCTGCTATACATTTGATCCCAAAGTATCTATCGATGAAAATATCAATATGCTAACAATCCTGCATCAAACGGATAAAGATTACCCCTCTATCAGGATGTGCTATAATACAATTGCCCTGCAATACGAATACCTTGGCCAGTTTTACAAGGCTATAGCTGCCTACACCCTTGCTTTGAGTTATTTTTACCCAGAAAGTGAAAAATTTATCAGGCCCCATCATTCTTTGCTGGAACAAAGGGCCAGGCTATACCTCAAATTAAATAAACTATCCCTGGCCAAACAAGATGTCGCATTAATGCTCCAAAACGACTCTCAAAACGCCACTTTTAAAATACTTCTGAAAGAAATCGAAAAGGCCCAGGCGTCAAAAGAGGAGGAAAGTATCAGTAAACAGATTCGCTGATTTTCTTTATAAACAAAGATTATACGGATCAACACGGATAAAAGACAGTCAGTATCTTTCAAATAAGATGTCATTTTAATGCTCCAAAACAAATCCGCGTTTATCCGCTAAATCCGCATCATCTGCATTCTATCCTTTTCAATACAAAAAAACACCTCTCCGACATATGTTGACACCCTTCCTTAATATATTATAGAAACACTTTAAAACTTAATTATTGTTGAACCCCAAATACCTGTAATATGAAGCAATACGTCGCAAAACTATTTAACGCACTGGAAAAAAACACAGACTTGAGAGAAGCATTCTATAGCACACTCGATTCAATGCCGGCAAGAATCCCCTTGCATGAGTTTCTCATGGAACTATACAAACCGATGAAAAACGATCATAGATACCTGGAAATAATTGACCTGGCAATAGAAAGAGAACCGGAATATTTCGACCTCTACTCGCTAAAAGCTAGTGAATTAGCCAAAGAAAATCCGAGAGCTGCTATAGAAACCTTAAGCCGGGGATTGTATGTGCTCTACAATAAAGATGACGAAGATAAAGACATTACATGGTGTTATCTTCGCATTGCAGAACTGCTTGGGAAGCTGGGAGAACACAAAGAAAGCATTCATGCCTGCAATTTAGCTTTGGACACAAAATTTGACCCGGAATTGATAGATTTTTTCTACAGAGTTTCCTACAACCTGAGAGCAGAACAATACCTGAAAACCGGCCAGAAAAACAATGCCAAAAAAGACCTGGAGCGGGTGCTGCAATACTCTAAAGACGATATCGATATAATAAATAAAATACGGGAAATCGACGGGTATGAGCCAATATCAGATCCAACAAAAATGCAAAACGATTTTTTGAACGCAGATTCGTCCACGGCCGGACAAAGTAAAAGCTGATTTTTATATGGATTTATCTGCACGACCCGATTCGCTCTGATTCTGGCGCTCTTGTAACGAGTGCCTTTGAGTATAATTAACTATTAACCTGTCTACACTTCAATAAAAAAATATTAAATGAACGAAACAACCTCAGGACAAAAAATAAAATATTTACTCTGGAAATATTACACCCGCACATTTGAAAGAGATAAAAATAACGTAGTATTATCAGCTAAAAAAATATTAGAAGAAGAAAGAGCAGAAAAGAAAGAAGAAACCCTTGAAAACCTAGAAGAAGGAGATACTGTTGAAGGCGTTGTTACTAAATTAGTTGATTTTGGTGCTTTCATAGATTTAGGTGGAATTGAAGGTTTACTTCATATTTCTGAGATGTCTTGGGGTAGAATAGATCATCCAAGAGAAGTTCTAGATGAAGGAGAAGAAGTAGAAGTAAAAGTTCTTGGAGTAAATGAAGAAGAAGAAAGAATTTCTTTAGGACTTAAACAACTACTACCTGATCCTTGGGAAGAATTTGCTAAAAAACATTATGAAGGTGAAACAATTGAAGGTAAAATTACCAAAATTGTTGATTTCGGAGCTTTCATGGAAGTTGCAGAAGGAATTGAAGGTTTAATCCATATTTCACAACTTTCACAAAAGCATGTTGAAACACCTGATGAAGTAGTTGAAGAAGGCGAAGAAAGAAAAGCAAAAATTATAAATATCGACCCTGACCAAAGAAGAATTGGATTAAGTTTAAAAGAACTTGAACCAAAACAAGAGAAACAAAAACAACAAAGTGAAAATAAATCTAATTCACAGAGTAAAAGTCAAAGTTCAGAAAATAAAGAACAAGACACACCTTCAGGTGCTACAATTCAAGAATTAGTAGGAGATATTTTTGATAAAGATGAAGAATAATAAAGTTTAAAACTAAGTAATTAAGGGCCTTACTATTCATATCAAGAATAGTAAGGTCTTTATTATTTTAAATATTTAACTTTATTGCCATGTCTGCTTAGATATGTTATTATTTTTATGTATCAGGAGGAAAATTTGATGATAGAGATAAAAAATGTAAAAAAGAATAGTACAGCTGATAAGATAGGTATTAAAGCTGGCGATAAAATAATTTCAATTAATGGCAAGAAAATTAAAGATTATATTGATTATAACTATGAGATTGCTGATTTAAGCTTCATTTTAAAAATAAAAAAAGGTAATGGAGTAATTAAGGAGCTTAATGTTAAAAGGAAGTATAATGAAAAGTTAGGTATAGAATTCGATGGAATTGTTTTTGATGGTTTAAATCAATGTAAAAATAATTGTGTCTTTTGTTTTGTAGATCAACAACCACCTAACTTACGGAATACATTAAATATGAAGGATGATGACTATAGATTTTCTTTTTTACAGGGGAGTTACATTACTCTTACTAACCTTTCCGATATTGATTTTGAGAGAATAGTCAAATATAATTTATCTCCGTTAAATATATCTGTACATACTACAGATCCTGAGCTTAGAAAAGATATGATGAAAAATCCTAAGGCCGCTAACATTCTCAAACATTTGGACTATTTAAAAGAAAATGGTATAAATTTCAATACACAACTTGTTTTATGTCCCGGTATAAATGATAAAGATAAGTTGAATGAATCAATAACGGATTTAAGTGAGTACTATCCAAATATTTTATCTCTTGCAGTAGTACCAGTTGGATTAACTAAATATAAAAATGATGAGTTAAGAACCTATACTAAAAAAGAAGCTCAAAGAGTTATTAAGCAGATTAAAAAGTGGCAAGAAGTTTTGTTAGATAAATTTAGTGAAAATTTTTTATATGCATCAGACGAATTTTATTTACTAACCAATAATAAAATTCCTGAATATAGTCATTATAATGATTTTCCACAACTTGAAAATGGTGTGGGATTAACTAGATTATTTAGGGAAGAATATAAAAACATTAAAGTTGAATATTTGGATATATTAAATAAAGAAAATATAGATAGGGAAAAATATACAATAATTACTTCAGTATTAGGCCAAAAAGCTATTAAACCTGTTATAGATGATATTAATCAAAAGCAAGATAGTATAAAAATTGAAATTGAAGTGGTAAAAAATGATTTCTTTGGTGAATCTGTTACTGTAACAGGACTCTTAACCGCTGTAGATATTGAAAAAAAATTGAAAAATATAGATTCTAAAAATATAATTTTACCTAGTGTGTTATTAAACGATAATAATAAATTCATTGATGAAGTGAAAATAAATGAATTCAAAAAAAGATTTGTTAACAAAAAAATATATTTATGTAATGATATAAAAGATATTATGGAGGTGTTAGTAGATGTCTAAACCAGTAGTAGCAATAGTAGGTAGACCAAATGTAGGGAAATCAACGCTTTTTAATAGACTAGCAGGTACAAGGATTTCTATAGTAGAAGATGAGCCAAGTATTACTAGAGATAGAATTTATGCTGATGCAGAATGGTTAGATCACCAGTTTAAATTAATTGATACAGGTGGAATTGAAACCAATACTGATGAAGAAATAAAATCGATGGTTAAAAGACAATCTGAACTTGCAATCGAAGAAGCTGATTATATTTTATTTATGGTAGATGGAAGAGAAGGCCTTAATGCTTTAGATGAACAAGTAGCTCAAATGCTAAGAAAATCTAACAAAGAAGTTTTTGTAGTTGTAAATAAAATAGAAGATTTTAAAACCATGCAAGAAAATGTTTGGGAGTTTTATTCTTTAGGGTTTGAAGTAGTGGTACCTATTTCTGCTGAACATGGTAAAAATCTAGGAGATCTATTAGATCATGTAATAAGTGGATTTGAAAATGGGGAAACTAAACCAGAAGAAGATATTATAAATATAGCTATTGTTGGAAAACCTAATGTTGGTAAATCTTCTTTAATAAATTATCTAGTTGGTCATGAAAGAGTAATAGTTAGTGAGGCTCCAGGGACCACCCGAGATGCTATTGATACAACTATTGAATTTAATGATATAAAATATAATTTAATCGATACAGCAGGACTTAGGCGTAAAGCAAATGTACATGATGATATTGAATATTACAGTAATATAAGAGCTATAAGGGCTATTGAAAGATCAGATGGTGTCCTGATGATGATTGATGCCCAAGAAGGTGTAACTGACCAAGACAAAAAGATTTCTGGATATGCACATGATGCTGGGAAAGCAATAGTTTTAGCTATAAATAAATGGGATTTAATAGATGCTGATTCCGATGAAATGGCTCATTATAGAGATGAAGTTTATTATAATCTGAAGTTTTTAAATTATGCTCCTATTAGTTTCATTTCTGCATTGACGGGAAAAAGAATTGAAGAGGTATTGGAATTATTAGAATATAGTGTAGACCAAAGTACTAAAAGGATTAAAACTGGCTTATTAAATGAAGTGATTACTGAAGCAACTCAATTAAGAGAGCCACCAACCAAAAAGGCAAAACAACTTAAAATTTATTACTGTAGTCAAGTGGATGTAAAACCTCCTACATTTGTATTTTTTGTAAATAATCCTGATTTAATGCATTTTGCTTATAAAAGGTATTTAAAGAATGCTATAAGAGAAAACTTTGGATTTATTGGTAGTCCAATTGTAATTAAAATCAAACAAAGGAGTTAATCAAAAATGAAATTAATAATAGTTTTGCTTTTCTCCTATCTATTGGGTTCAATTCCAAATGGGTATATTTTTGGTAAACAGTTTGCAGAGAAAGATATTCGTAATTATGGGAGTGGCAATGTTGGTGCAACCAATGTAGCTCGGGTAGCTGGTTATAAAGTAGGCCTACTTGTAGCTTTCTTAGATATAACAAAAGGCTTTCTTTCAGTTTATATTGCGAAAACATTTCTTCTACCCGAGTATGAAATGGCTTTTGTATTCACAGCTGCTATTTTAGCTATAATCGGACATAATTGGTCAATGTTCTTGTCCTTTCAGGGTGGTAAAGGTGTTGCCACTAGTGTCGGTGTTATACTCAGCCTTTTCCCTCTATCTTTTATAGTGCTCTTTATAGTATGGGTAACAATGATTATTCTAACAAAAATGGTTTCAATTGGATCAATTTTGGGGGCGATATCTCTTCCTATAAGTATTCTCTTTATTTACAGCAGTGAAAGTTCATATATTATTTTTGGTATTATAATTGCCTTATTAGTAATATTTAGTCACCGTTCAAATATCAAGAGGATTATTAAGGGAAATGAAAATAAAATGACCTGGCCTCCTGGAAAGGGTAGATAATATTGAAAACAAAAATTAGTGTAATAGGTGGGGGTAGTTGGGGAACTGCTTTGGCCCAAGTTGCTTCTACTAATATAGAAGAAGTATTAATTTATGTAAGAGATAAAGAAGTGGTAAATTCTATAAATAATAATTCCATAAATTTTAAGTATTTTGAGAACTGTAAATTAAATGAAAATATAAAAGCAACTAATAATATATCTGAAGCTATTCAGTTTTCAAAATGGAATATTTTATCAGTGCCAACAAGTGCTACAAGGACTGTGATGAAAGATATAAAAGATGTATTAGATGATACTCATACCCTTATTTCAACTGCAAAAGGATTAGAAATAAGCACGTTAAAAACCAATTCTGAAATTATCAGAGAATTTTTCGATGGTGAGTTAGCGGTTCTTTCTGGGCCAACACATGCTGAAGAAGTTATTAAAGAAATTCCTACTGCTATTGTACTAGCTTCTAGAGAAGCTAAATTAGCAAAAAATATTCAAGATAAATTGCTCACATCTAGATTTAGAATTTATACTATTAAAGATGTCAAAGGTGTAGAATTAGCTGGAGCAGTAAAAAATATAATTGCTGTAGCATCTGGCGTTACTGATGGAGTAGGTTATGGTGATAACACTAAAGCAGCTCTTATTACAAGGGGACTTGCAGAAATTGTTAAATTTGGACTTTATTTAGATACTAATAGAGAAACTTATAATGGTTTAGCAGGACTTGGAGATCTCGTAGTAACTTGCTATTCCAATCACAGCAGGAACAGAAGATTTGGTATTCAAATAGGGAAGGGAAAAAGTTTTAAGGAAGCTGAAAAAAAGGTTAAACAAGTTGTTGAAGGTGCGAAAACTGCTAAAGCCGTTTATAATTTTCTTGAAAAACATGATGATTTAGAAATGCCGATAACAGAAGAAGTATATAAAGTACTCTATGAAAATAAAAATCCCCATCAAGCTTTGGATGATTTAATGTTAAGAGAACCTAGAAATGAATTTTATTATTTATCATAGTTGGTAATTTTTCTTTAAATAGAGGAGTTTATTTTCTTATCTTGAAATTAATATTTAAGTAGTTATTTAGTTATAAATACGTGAATATAACCTGAAAGGGGTTTTTTTATGTCTGTTAAAATAATTGCTGATTCTGCTTGTGATCTTCCTTCTGAAATGATTGAAAAATATGATATAACAATAGCACCACTATTAGTCTATCCTGAAGGACAACAAGATAAAGCAGAAAAAGTTGAGGATCCAAAAGTAATTTATGATGGGATGAGAGATGGAAAAGTATTTAAAACAGCTCAAGTACCTCCTAATTATTTTGAAACATTATTTAGTCAATTAGCTGAAAACAATCAAACAGCCATCTACATTGCTTTTTCTTCTAAATTATCTGGTACATATCAGTCTTCAGTAGTTGTAAAAAATAATATTGAAGAGGAAAATAGTGATTTAGATCTTACTATTATTGATTCCGAATGTGCTTCTTTAGGGTATGGATTACTAGTATATAAGGCTGCAAAAATGGTTAAAGAGGGCAAAAACAAAGAGGAAATAGTAAAGGTAATTAAACATCATAAAGAACATATGGAACATATTTTTACTGTTGATAACCTTGAATATTTAAGACGTGGAGGCAGAATTAGCAGAACAGCAGCCTTTGTTGGCGGATTATTAAACATAAAACCAATATTGCATGTTGAAGATGGAGAATTGGTACCTTTAGAAGAAAAAAGAGGACGTAAAAAAGTTTTGGATAGGATAATTGAACTAATGAAAGAAAGAGGAGAAAATTTAGACCAACAGATTATTGGTATTAGCCATGGTGATGATCTTGAAGGTGCTAAAAAACTGAAGAGAATGATACAGAACAATTACCGCCCTCAGGGTTATATTGTAAATATGATTGGTTCTGCAATTGGAGCTCATTCAGGACCCGGCACATTAGCAGTTTATTTTTTAAATGATACAAATTATTAAAAATTTAAAGAAGGATTTCAGTATATTATATTTAATATATATACTAAGACGTATAAATATTAATAATTGTATATTAATTACAATAAGGAGGAAATTTAATGAAAAGAAGAGTTTTAATAATGGGAGCCGCAGGCCGAGATTTTCATAATTTTAATACTTTTTTTCGCGACAATGACGACTATGAAGTGGTAGCTTTTACAGCTACTCAAATACCAGATATTGAGGGGAGAAAATATCCTGCAGAATTAGCAGGTGAAAATTACCCTGAAGGAATTCCAATTTATGCTGAAGATGATATTGATGAAATTATTGAAAAAGAAAATATTGATGAGGTAGTTTTTGCATATAGTGATGTTAGTTATGAATATTTAATGAGTAAAGGTTCACAGGTAATGGCCACTGGTGCTGACTTTAAAATGATGGGCAAAGAGTCAACTATGTTAGACTCCGATGTTCCAGTAATTGCAGTTTGTGCTGTAAGAACTGGTGTTGGAAAAAGTCAAACAACAAGAAGAGTTTCCGATATTTTAAATGCAATGGGTAAAGATGTTGTTGTAATTAGACATCCAATGCCGTATGGAGACTTAGTTGCCCAATCAGTTCAGCGTTATGAAAATTATGAAGATATGGAAAAAAATGATTGTACAATAGAGGAAATGGAAGAATATGAACCTCATATTGAAAGAGGAAATATTCTTTATGCTGGAGTAGATTATGAGAAGATATTGAGAGAAGCAGAAAAAGAAGCCGATGTAATACTTTGGGATGGTGGTAATAATGATATGCCATTTTATAATCCTGATTTAATGATTACATTAGTTGATCCCCATAGACCTGGTCATGAACTTTCTTATTATCCGGGTGAAATCAATTTAAGATTAGCAGATGTTGCTCTTATTAATAAAGTATCAACTGCATATCCAGAAAACATTGAAAAGGTTAGAAACAATATTAGGTCTGTTAATCCTGAGGCTACAGTTGTAGATGCAGCTTCACCAATATTTGTAGAAGATCCTTCTTTAATTAAGAACAAAAGAGTACTTGTTGTTGAAGATGGCCCAACTTTAACACATGGTGACATGGAATATGGAGCAGGTGCAATTGCTGCCCGTAAATTTGGAGCTAAAGAATTGATTGACCCAAGACCATTTGCAGTAGGATCTATAAATGATACTTTCGAAAAATATTCTCATTTATCAGATATTCTGCCAGCAATGGGTTATGGAAGGAAGCAAATGAAAGAGTTGGAAGATACAATTAATAATTCAGATGCAGAGGCTGTGGTGATCGGAACACCAATTGATTTAACTAAAATAATAGATATTGATAAGCCTCACACAAGAGTAAGATATGAATTGCAAGAAGTTGGTAAACCTAATTTACAAGATATAATTGAAAAGATGAATCTATAATGAATAATTTGAGCCCCCTCTTTAGTAGGGGGCTTTCACATTATTAAAAGTGTTAAAAAGGTTGTGTAATTTTATGCTAAATGATAATATTAAGATTTTTAAAGAGGGGCAAGTTAAAAAAAACAAATATATTATTTATTGGATGCAATCAGCCCAAAGGGTAAAAGAAAATCCCGCTTTGAATTATGCAGTAAGTAAAGCTAATGATTTAGAGGTGCCTCTGATTGTATTTTTTAATTTATCTGATCAATTTCCTGATGCCAATTTACGGCATTATTATTTTATGCTGGAAGGTTTAAAAGATGTAAAAAGCGAGTTGAAAGAAAGAGGTATTGGATTTGTTATCAAAAAAGGTAAGCCTGCAGATAATTTAAAACCCTTAACTAAAAAAGCTATTATGTTAATTTCTGAAAGAGGTTATCTAAATCAGGAAAGATCATGGAGAAAACAAGTTGCTCAAGTAATAGATTGTAGATTTATTTTAATAAATACTAATACGATAGTACCGGTTGATATTGCAACAGATAAAGAAGAGTATGCAGCTTATACAATTCGAAAAAAAATCAAAAACAAAATTGAAAGATTTGTAAATGAAATTCAATTAGAAAAATTAAAAATAAATTCTCTTCGAAATGAATTTAAAAGTATTAAACTAAATAATATTGAACAAATATTATCAGAACTTAAGATAGATAGTTCAGTAAAAAGGAGCCCCATATTTAAAGGGGGTAGTAAAAAGGCGGTTTCAATGCTAGATGAATTTATAAATAATAAACTTGAGTTGTATGAAGAATATGGTAGTAGTCCTGACCATAATGTAACATCCAAATTAAGTCCATATTTACATTTTGGCCAAATTTCTCCTAGCTATATATATAAAAAGATAAAAGAAACAAGTATTGAAGCAGAAGATTTCTTAGAACAACTTATTGTCCGAAGAGAGCTTAGTTTTAATTTTGTATATTTCAATAACAATTATAATACACAGTTATCCGAAATTTTACCTGATTGGGCGATAGAAACTTTGAACCAACATAATGAGGATAAAAGGGAATATTTATACTCCCTAGATGAATTAGAAAATTATAATACTCATGATGAATATTGGAATGCTGCTCAAAAAGAAATGGTATTAAGTGGTTATATGAATGGCTATATGCGAATGTATTGGGGTAAAAAAATATTGGAATGGACTTCTGATCCTCAAAAAGCTTTTGAAATTACTCTTTTTCTTAATAATAAATATTTTTTAGATGGGAGAGATCCAAATAGTTATGCCGGTGTTGCCTGGATATTTGGAAAACATGATAGAGCATGGAAAGAAAGAAAAATATATGGCAAAGTTCGATATATGAACAAAGCTGGTCTTGATAGAAAATTTAATATGGAAAAATATCTAAAAAAGGTGGATAAATTGGGTTAATATTGATAGAAATTTACATATAAACTTCCTTTAATTACTGAAAAAGGCTTTACAAACAATTTTAAAACATCTATAATATTATAATAGTTGTATAAAATGTAATTTAATTTAAGGAGGTATAAGCAGGTTTTCCTGCAGATATATATGAGAGATAAAATCTATGATATATTAAATTATTTAATTGAAGAACTTCTAAATAGTGGAGATGAGGTAGTTGATCAGGAAGATCTGATTAATGATCTTGTTGAAATGGGCTATGAAGTTGAAGATATAGATAAAGCATTTCAATTAATATTTGAAAAACCTGAGATTATTGAAAATGAAAATATTGAAACTATCTCTGATGAGAAATTTCTAAATAGAATTTTCACTGTGCAAGAAAAAATGTATTTATCAAAAGAACACCGAGGTTTAATTAAAAGATTATTATTAATGAATGTAATTACCATTAAGGAAACAGAAGAGGTAGTGAATAAAATTATTCAGAATGTATATTATAATAAGAATAAGAATTTTAATTTTTGGGATGTTATACAAGATGTTGTAGAAGATGAAAACCGCATTAAATATATTTCAAATCACTTCAAAGAATTTTCGACTAAATTATCAAAAGATTTTAAATATATTAATTAATTATTTTGGAGGTTTATTTGATCATGTCAAAAAAGAATTTAGTTATTGTAGAATCCCCTGCCAAAGCCAAGACAATTAAGAAGTTTTTAGGGAAAGATTTTAATGTTGAGGCTTCTATGGGTCATGTAGTTGATTTACCCAAAAGCAAAATGGGTATTGATTTTGAAGAAAATTTCGAACCTAATTATATTACAATAAGAGGCAAAGGAAAAGTTTTAAAGAAATTACGGAAAGAAAAAAAGAAAAGCGAAAATGTTTATCTAGCCACTGACCCTGATAGAGAGGGTGAAGCTATTTCATGGCATTTATCAAATGCTTTAAAATTAGAAGAAACCAAAAACAGGATTTCATTTAATGAAATCACTCATAATGCAATTAAAAAAGCTATTGAAAGTCCGAGGGAAATTGACCATGACCTAGTTGATGCTCAACAGGCTAGGAGATTATTAGATAGATTAGTTGGTTATAAATTAAGCCCTCTTCTCTGGAAAAAAGTCAGAAAGGGTCTTAGTGCTGGTCGGGTACAATCTGTAGCTGTAAAAATAATTTGCCAACGTGAAGAAGAAATAGAAAATTTTGAACCTGTGGAATACTGGACTATAACAGCTGTATTCAGTGATGGTAAACAAGAGTTTGAAGCTGATTTATTTAAAATAAAGGAAGAAAATTTTGAAATAAATAGTGAAAAAGAACTCAATGTAATTTTAAAAGAATTAGAAAATAATGATTATATTATTGATAATATAAAGGAAAAGAAAAGAAGAAGGAACCCATATGCCCCATTTACTACAAGTACATTGCAACAGAGGGCTTCTTCGGTTCTTAACTTTTCTGCTAAAAAAACTATGTTTATCGCCCAACAATTATATGAAGGTATTGATATAGGTAGTGAGGGTACAATTGGTCTAATCAGTTATATTAGAACTGATAGTACTAGACTAGCTAATGAAGCTAGAGACCAAGCAGAGACTTTTATAAAAGATAAATTTGGAGATAAATACTATCAAGGTAGAACTTATGGCAAAAAAGGTAGTAATACTCAAGATGCGCATGAGGCTATTAGACCTACTTCTGCATTCAGATCACCTGACAATATGAAAAAATATTTAACTAGTGATCAATATGCATTATATAATTTAATTTGGAATCAGTTTGTTGGAAGTCAAATGAAACCTGCTGTATATAAAACAAATACTATTGATATATTAAATGGAAATTATAAATTTAGATTTAACGGTTCTGAATTAATTTTCCCAGGTTTTTTAAGATTATTTGATAGTGATAAAAAGGATGATTATATACCACAAGTTAATGAAAACGATGTAATAGAGGCAGAAAAGATAGATCCCGAACAACATTTTACAAAACCACCACCAAGATTTACTGAAGCATCATTGGTAAAAACAATGGAAGAAGAAGGTATAGGTAGACCAAGTACTTATGCTCCTACTCTTTCAAAAATTGTGTCACGTAATTATGTAAATAAAAAAGGTAAGTATTTTATTCCAACTGACCTCGGCAAAACGGTTAATGGACTTTTAACTGAATTTTTCCCTGATGTAACAGATATTGAATTTACTGCTCAATTAGAGAAGAGATTAGATGAAATAGAAGATGGTAAAGAAGAATGGCAGCAGATATTAAAGGACTTCTATGGAGAATTTGAAGAACGTTTAGAAGAAGCATATGAAAACATGGAAAAAGTTAATATGGATATAGAAACCGATATTAAATGTGATAAATGTGGAAGACCGATGGTAATAAAACACGGTAGATACGGTAAATTTCTAGCATGTACTGGTTTTCCTGAATGTAAAAATACTAAACCATATCTTGATAAAATTGGTATCGAATGTCCTAAATGTGAAGATGGAGAAATAGTAAAAAGAAAATCTAAAAAAGGTAAGACGTTTTATGGTTGTAGCAATTATCCTGATTGTGATTTTGTTTCATGGGATAAACCAACCGAGAAAAAGTGTCCTGAATGTGGCAGCATGATGGTAGAAAAATATAGCAAGAAAAAAGGTAAGTATTATAAATGTACCAATAAAGAATGTAAACACACTATAACTGAATAATACAACATTTGACACAAATTAATTTATTGTGTTAAACTGAAAACATTAGAAGATTTATAATTTTGCATAAATTATAGGAGGTACACTTAATGGAGAAAATAAAAGCAACGACTATAGTTGCTGTTAAATACAATAGTAAAGTAGCTTTGGCTGGTGATGGCCAGGTTACAATGGGTGACACAGTTATGAAGTCCAGTGCACGTAAAGTTAGAAGGTTATATAATGAAGAAGTGATAGCTGGATTTGCAGGTACTTCTGCTGATGCCTTTACACTTTTTGAAAAGTTTGAAGGTAAACTTGAAGAATATCACGGTAATTTAGAACGTGCAGCAGTAGAATTAGCAAAAGAGTGGCGCACTGATAAAATGTTAAGAAAATTAGAAGCATTATTACTTGTTGCTGATAAAAATAAAATATTATTAATTTCAGGTACTGGTGATGTTATAGAACCAGATGATGAAATTATGGCAATTGGTTCAGGTGGAGCTTATGCTAAAGCAGCTGCGAGAGCTCTACTGGAAAATAATAATGACTTGTCAGCAAGAGATATTGCTGAGAAGTCACTAAATATTGCAGCTGATATTTGTATTTATACTAATAATAATATTGTGGTTGAAGACTTATAAGTTTTAAGGAGGTTGTTTATGGAGTTAACACCGAGTCAAATAGTTGAAAGACTTAATCAATATATAATTGGACAAAATGATGCTAAGAAATCTGTAGCGATTGCATTAAGAAATAGGTATAGAAGAAGATTAGTCGATGAAGATTTACAGGAAGAAATTATCCCCAAAAACATCTTAATGATAGGACCAACTGGCGTAGGTAAAACAGAAATAGCTAGGAGATTAGCAAATATTGCCGAAGCTCCTTTTAGTAAAATAGAAGTTACAAAGTTTACTGAAGTTGGTTATGTTGGTAGGGATGTTGAATCTATGGTTAGAGATTTATTGGAAAGTGCCATTAGAATGGTTAAAGAGAAAAGAATTGAAGATGTTCAGGCAGAAGCGTTACAGGCCGCTCACGAAAGAATCATTGATAATCTTTTACCAACGCCTGGTAAAAAAGAGAAAAAAGGCCCTTTCCAATTTCTTTCAGATGAAGAAGAAAAAGAAGAGTCATCAGAAAGTTATCAAAGAATTCAAAGACGAAAAGATAAATTAATGGAGAAACTTAAAGAGGGTGAATTAGACGATAGAAAGATAGAAATATCCGTAGAAAAAGATTCACCACAAATGATGGAACTTTTCACCGGCCAGGGAGTAGAAGAAATGGGTATTAACTTCCAGGACATGTTTGGTGATATGTTTCCTAAGAAAAAGAAAACCAGAAAAGTAAAAATTAAAGAAGCAATTGAAATTCTTAAAGATGAAGAAGCAAAAAAACTTATTGATAATGAAGAAGTGAAGTCGGAAGCAATAGATCTTGTAGAAAATGAAGGTATTATATTTTTAGATGAAATTGATAAGATAGCTGGAAATGATCAGGGTTCTGGTCCAGATGTTTCTAGAGAAGGTGTTCAACGTGACATTTTACCTATTGTTGAAGGTTCTACGATTATGACTAAACATGGTGCAGTAAAAACTGATCATATTCTCTTTATTGCAGCTGGAGCATTTCATATGTCCAAACCTTCTGATCTTATTCCGGAATTACAAGGCCGCTTTCCACTAAGAGTAGAGTTAAGTAGCCTATCAGTGGATGATTTTGAGCAGATTTTATTACAACCTAAAAATGCTTTAACCCGTCAGTATAGAGCTTTATTAGAAACTGAAGGTTTAAATATCACATTTACAGATGAAGCTATTAGAGAAATTGCTGAATTTGCTTTTGAGGTAAATGAACAAACAGAAAATATCGGTGCTAGAAGATTACACACTATTATGGAAAAATTACTTGAAAAATTATCATATAGTGCACCTGATAATATTGAAAATACAGAAGTTACAATAGATGTAGAATATGTAAATGAGCAATTATCTGAAGTAGTAAAAGACAAAGACTTAAGTAAATATATTTTATAATACATTAAAATAAAATTAACGGAGGTAATTATGATGAGTGAAATATTAGAAAAAAGTCGAAAAATTAATAGATTGTTACAAAGGTCAGGTGGTCAACCTGTAGATTTTGAAAAAATGGCCCCTGTTTTATCTGAAGCTATTGAGTCTAATACTTATATTTCGAGTAAAAAAGGTAAAATATTAGGACATTCATTTATGGAAGATTTCGAATGTGAAATCATGGATGATATCGTTTCTGAAGACAATCGTTTTCCTGAAGATTATAATAATAGCCTATTGGAAGTTTCAGGTACTAAAGCAAATATAAATCAAGAAGACAAAGTATGTGTTTTTGATCCTGAAAATAAATGTATGTATTCAGATAAATTAACAACAATTGTTCCTGTTATTGGTGGGGGAGATCGGTTGGGCACCCTTGTCTTATCAAGATATGGTAATGAATTTAGTGATACTGATCTTGTATTAGCAGAATATGGTGCTTCAGTAGTAGGTATGGAAATATTAAGAAAAAGAAATAATGAGTTTGAAAAGGAAGCTCGCAAAAGAGCAGCAGTACAGGTTGCTATTGATACATTATCATATTCTGAACTTGAAGCTATTGAACATATTTTTGATGAATTAGATGGAGAAGAAGGTTTATTAGTAGCAAGTAAAGTTGCTGATCGTGTAGGAATAACTAGATCCGTTATAGTAAATGCCTTACGGAAATTTGAAAGTGCCGGTGTAATTGAATCACGGTCATTAGGTATGAAAGGTACTTACATTAAGATATTAAATGATTATTTACTTGAAGACCTAGAAAAATTAAAGCTTTAATAGGATATAAATCAAACTTCTATAAATATTTTATTGATTAAAAGATATTATTATGTTATACTATCTATTGGTAATTAATAAACACATCTTGTGGACTCTGTCACTGGTGCTGTTCATAAGAACAGTAGTGGTATCGAGGTTTAATCCTCTTCGATAATTTAACAGGGGAAGAAACAGATGGAAGTTTAAAACCAGAGAGGAGGTGGCAATATTGTCTGTAGTAAACATGAAACAATTACTTGAAGCTGGTGTCCATTTCGGTCACCAAACAAGAAGATGGAATCCAAAGATGAAGGACTACATCTTTACAGAAAGAAACGGTATCTATATCGTTGATTTACAGCAAACAGTTAAGTTAATGGATAAGGCTTATGAGTTTGTTAAAGAAGAAGCAGAAAAAGGAAGTGAAATTCTTTTTGTAGGTACAAAAAGACAAGCTCAAGAAACAATTAAAAAAGAAGCCGAACGCTGTGGAATGCCTTATGTAAATCAACGCTGGTTAGGTGGTATGTTAACCAACTATCAAACTATTAGTAAGCGTATAGACCGTTTAAATGAACTTGAAGAGATGGAAGATGAAGGTCTTTTCGAAGTCTTACCAAACAAAGAAGTTATCGAGTTAGAACGTGAAAGAGACAAATTGCAAAGAAACCTAGGTGGTATCCGCCATATGGACGGATTACCTGATGTAGTCTATATAACAGATCCTAGGAAAGAATCAATTGCTGTAGCTGAAGCTAGAAAACTTGATATACCAATCGTTTCTATCTTAGATAC
>CAJXKY010000038.1 GCA_913055675.1 uncultured Halanaerobiales bacterium | reverse complement strand
CCTTTCTTTCTTTAGTTTTTTGTTGCTTGTTAAGTATATTTTACTCAAAAAACAAGGGGGTGGCAAGGTTTTAAACCTAAATCCTTGATTTGAAAGGGTTTGGGGGTATAAACAAAGTAAAACTTTTGACAAAACGGATTAAACTAAAGGGGGGTTATCATGAAAAAGATTCTTCTTTTTACACTAGTTATGGTATTTATATTCAGCGCAGTATCAATGGCACATCCACCTCAAAATTTAAATGTCAAATTTAACATGGAAGACAAAATGCTAACTGTTGAAGTTACTCATAATGTTGGTGGTAGTAATACAAGTCATTATGTTGATGAAATTATTGTTACTCACAAAGATGAAGAAATTGTAATGCAAAAACCAGGACAACAACTCAAAAACAAAGAAATATTTTACTATTATATGCCCGGAATTAAAGATGGAGATCAAATAAGTATAAACACTGTATGTAGTATTCAAGGTAGTAGATCTATTGATTATACAATAACTTCTGCTACTGACAACTAAAGATTTATAAATATATACGATAAATAATAACGCCTTAGTCTGGAACCAGACTAAGGCGTCTAATCTTTATATTCACTATTATATTAATAATATACAATATGGTTTAAATATTTTCCATCACTTCTTTTTTGATGAAACATTAAATATTTTATATAGGGGACACCAACCGAGAGTTGCAGTAAAAATAGGAACTATACCAATAATACCCCACCAGCTATTATACATTATGCCGGCTCCGATGATTAAAAAACCAAGTATATATCTAATGATTTTATCAGTATTCCCAACATTTTTTTCCATTAATAATACCCCCTTAAGTTTTCTTCTTACATATATTATAACATATTAGCATATTTTTTACATACTGAAGATCTTTTTGAAATACTAAAAATTTTTTACCTTATTAAAATGTTTTATTAAACATTTTTGATTTTTATCTATTATAAAGAAGATTACATGAACCAAAATAAGATTTTTAGCTTTAAAAAACAATATTGAAAGGAGAATTCAAATGAATTTGATTATAGGTTTAATACTTCTTATTATTAACAGTTTTATTATAAATGAGAGTACTAATTCTCAAAAGGGAAAAATATATAATAATAAGGCATTAATAATTGATACTGAAACTACTGGTTTAACAACAAGAGATGAATTTATAGAAATTACTACTATCTTAGTGGAATTTAATATTCAGGGAGAATTAAATATTATTGATAAATATACCGGATTGAGAGAACCTAATGTAGATATTGACCCCAAAGCACAAGAGGTTCATAATATAACTTTTCAAATGCTTAAAAACAAACAATTAAACCATCAAAAATTAAATGAGTTATTTAAGCAAACAGACTTATTAGTTGCCCACAATGTTTCTTTTGACAAAAGATTTGTTAAAAAAGAAATTGATGGTTTAAATAATAAAGTATGGTTATGTAGTATGAATGGAATTAATTGGTATAAAAAAGGTTTTAATTCTAAAGGCTTACAATACTTATTAAAGGCCCATGATATTGAGCCTAAGCAGGCACATAGATCTGAATCTGATGTAAGGGCATTAATTGATTTACTTAATTGTAAAGAAAGATCAAATGAAACCTACTTTATACAACTTCTTAGAAACTATAATATTGCAGAAAAATATATTGACCTATAAAATTAAGAGAATTAATATTATCAATAATTAGCAAATACAAACAATCTATTATCACCTTTTTATCATTTAAAATATTAATTATCTAAAACACCTTGCCCCTCTGAATTAAATTATTTAATACAATTAAAAGGTGACTTTATACTTCACATCCTTTCAAAACATCATCTTCATATTAAAATCTTAAATACTTCCTTTCCAAATTAGCTTTTCTTTATAAAGTTAAATTAACTTGTAATAATAAAAAAATACTTTATATTCACACCACATCTATGTCAACTCATTTTATCTTTGTGGATTAAATTATAAAGTATATTCCCTCAATACTGCAATTTAAACTATTCATCTTGTTTATTATTCTAATATCAAAAATATCGATCAAATTTAAGTAAAAATACTGACTTTACTCCTATTAATCTTGAAGAATACAATCATTAATATTCAAATGATGTATATTATTAAAAATTGCCATCTTTTTTTAAAATTATTAAGAAATTATTAACAAAAAATGTATGTTTTATTAAATATTTTAATATTTTTAAAAACCTATTGACATAATTCAAAACTTCTAATATAATTTTAGTGCACTATTCAATTAATACACTTTTTGAATAAAATTAAAGTTGAAAAGAAAGGGAGTTTTTTGATGAAAAAGAAAATATTAATTATTTTTATCGTAATCTTCATAATTGGAGGAGGTCTATATTACTTTTTTGGCCAAAGTAGTGCAGAACAATCCTCTGCTAATGTTGTAAATGTTGAATTGCAAGAATTAATTCCAGATGAAATAACAACTAAAGTTAGTGCTGATGGTAATATTAAAACTAAAAATGAAAAAAATATTAAAATAAAAATAAATGGTCTTGTTAATGAAGTTTTCGTTGAAGAAGGAGATCAAATTAATAAAAATGATAAAATAGTACAACTTGATGATGAAAAATTACAAAAAGCACTGAAAAATGCAAATTTAAATTTGAGAGAAACAAATAATAATTATGAGGATCTAAAAAGTACATATGAAACTCAAAAGAAGTTAAATAATCTCAAAATTAAAGAAGCTAATAAAAATTTAGAAATTGCTATTCTAACTAAAAATACTGAAAAACATAACCTCGAAAATAAACAATATGAGTTAGAAGAACAAATTTTAGAAACTAAAACAGAATTAAATAATCTAGAATCTGATCTTTCTGATAAAAGATACTTATATAATAATGGTGCTATTCCGGAAGTAGAACTCAAACAGTTGACAAACACTTATGAAAAAACAAAACAAAGGTATAAAAGTTTACAACACAAACTAGAAATTCATAAAACTAAAACAATACCTAATACAATAAAATTAGCAGAACTTAAAGTTGAAAATGCAAAAAACAATTTAGAACTATTAAAAACAAATATTAAAAACGAACAAATCTCTAAAAACGATTTAGAAGCTGCACAGATCAAAGTAATAAAAGCAGAACAAGAAATTGATACTATACAAGAAGATTTAAATAAATTATTAGTAAATACACCAATAAGTGGTATGGTAGTTAATATGGAATTAAAGTCAGGTGATAAGATTAATGAAGGCACAACTGTAGCTAAAGTTGCTGACGTAGAAAATCTTATAGCTGAAATTATGGTAGATGAAATATATATAAATGATATTAAAATTGGACAAAAAGTATTCATCACAAGTGATTCCTTTCAACAACAATTAGAGGGAAAGATAGTATATACTGCTCCTGTAAGTACCAAAGTTGGTAATATTAATAAATATAAAACAAAAGTTGAAATTAACAATAATCTTGGTGTAATTAAACCTGGCATGTTTGTTAATGCAGAAATAACAACAAATCACAAAGATAATGTGCTCACAGTACCTTCAATTGCAGTAATGGGAGAAGAAAATAAGTATGTATATGTAGAGGATAACGGAAAAGCAGCTCAGAGAGAAGTAGAAGTAGGTTTAAAGAGTCTCAACAAAGTTGAAATTAAAGGACTAGAAGAAGGAGAAAAAGTCGTTGTAGGACCTTTTACTACCTTTAAAATGATCTCAGATGGTACTTCAATAAAGGATAATAATGCAACCATCTCTGAGGAGAATACAAAATGATTAATATAAAAAAAATGGATAAAGTATATGGGACAGGAGAAATAGCTGTTAACGCTTTACAAGCAGTTGATTTAAATGTTAAAGTTGGTGAATTTTTAGCCATTATGGGGCCATCTGGATCTGGAAAATCTACCTTGATGAATATATTAGGCTGTCTTGATAAACCAACAAAAGGAGAATATTACTTAGATGGAACTAATGTAAGTGCTTTATCACAAAAGAAACTTGCCCACATTAGAAACCTTAAAATTGGTTTTGTATTTCAAACCTTTAATCTTCTACCTCGTTTATCAGCATTAAAAAATGTTGAACAGCCGATGATTTACAGTGGCATAAATAGAAAAGAAAGATATAAGATTGCTAAAAAAGCACTAACTGCTGTTGGATTAGAAAACAGAATTGATCATAGACCTTCTGAATTATCAGGAGGACAAAGACAACGAGTTGCAATTGCAAGAGCACTCGTGAATAATCCACAAATCATTTTAGCTGATGAACCAACTGGAAATTTAGACTCAAAATCCGAAGAAGACATTTTAAATATTTTAAAATCACTCAATGATAAGGGTATTACAGTAGTAATGGTTACACATGATAATAGTGTTGCTCATCACGCACACCGAATCGTTCATTTTAAAGATGGAAAATTAATAAAAGAAGAATTTCCGCAGAAAAACACAGCCAATTGTAAAGAGGTGAAAACAGGTTGAACTTTTTAGAATATTTAAGATTGGCCTTAACTGAAATCATAAATAATAAAGCACGAACTTTCCTTACCTTAATTGGAATTATAATAGGTATTGCAACCGTTATTTTAATTATTTTTATAATTCAGGGAGCTGAGACTTATATAATGAATGAATTAACCCAAATTGCTCCTTTAGATCTATTTCAAATTAACAACAAATACAATTCAGATACTAACCGATGGATTGGACAGATGACCTATAAAGATATACAAGCAATTAAAGAAAAATCAGGTCATAATATAAAAGCCCTTGCTCCACGCATCAGTAGTAGTGGTAAAATTAGATATGAAGGTAAGGAAGAAGACTTTAATATGATTTCTACTACCCCTGATTTCCAATATATATATGATTTAAAATTAAATAGCGGTCGTTTTTTATCCCAAATTGATATCGAAAACTTTAATAATGTGATTGTACTGGGTAATGAAACAGCCGAAAATATATTTCAAAATCAAAGTCCTATTGGTCAAAAAGTTAATATAGAGGGAATGACTTTTAAAGTAATCGGAGTTTTGCCAAAAGATTATGAATCACCTTTATTTCCGGTATCTATAAATAATAACCGCGGTTTCATTCCAATTACTGTTTTAGAAAGAATTTATAATGCTAAAAACAGATTTACTCTTATGGTAAGAGCTAAAGATAGAAATCATTTAACTACAGTAAAAAATGATGTAGAAAATATTTTAAATACAAGACATGGAACCACTGACAATGGCCAATCAAAATTTAACATTTATGAGATGGCAAATGGTATAGAAATGGTAAGTATAGTAAAAATAGGTTTAATGATTTTATTAGGGGGAGTAGCCAGTATTACATTACTGGTGGCTGGAATTGGAATAATGAATATCATGTTAGTTATTGTAGCAGAAAGAACTCGGGAAATAGGTTTACGAAAGGCTCTTGGGGCCACAAAAAGAAATATTCTCACTCAATTTATTATTGAATCAGTAATTTTATGTATATTTGGAGGAATTTTTGGTATAATATTGGGTTATTTTAGCAGCCATATAGCAATGAATATTGCTCAAAATTACATAAACTTTGATCTATCAATTCCTCTTTGGTCAATAATAGTATCATTAGCATTTACTTCGGGAGTAGGATTGTTTTTTGGTATTTATCCAGCTGCTAAAGCAGCAAAATTGGATCCAATAGAAGCTTTAAATTATGAATAGAGAAGGGAGAAAAAATTATATGTCCTTTTTTGATAAAATCAAATTGGCCTTAACTGGGGTGAGCAGTAATAAGTTTCGCTCATTTTTAACCCTGTTAGGTATAATAATAGGGGTAAGTTCAGTTATATTGATGGTTTCACTCGGCTCTGGAACTAGGGCAGTAGTAAGCGGTCAATTTGAAAGTGTTTCCACCAGACAAGTATATTTAAGTACAAACTGGAACCTTTCTTATAGTTCAAGAGGAAATTTAAATAAAGATGATGAGACGTATTTAGAAAATGCTTCCACAGGGGATATAAATGTAACTCCCTTTTATCGAAATTACCAAACTATAGAGTACTTAGATAAAACATTTCAAACTACGATAGCAGGTGTAAGATCAAATGGAATTGAATTAACAAATTTGAAATTGAAATATGGAAGAACTATCAATGAAAACGATATTCAGGGTAGAAAAAATGCAGTTGTTATTTCAGAACATGTATTATCGCAACTATCAAATCGTGAAGATTATTCAGAAATGTTAGGAGAAGAGGTTAAAATTGGCAGTAAAGATTTAACAATAGTTGGCATTTTGGGACAAAGTAACTCAACCCTTGCCTTAAGCAATAATTCTGCCCTTATTCCAATAACAATTTATGAAAGTATTTTCCCACGCAGAAGTCAGTATTATGATTTTATGCTTGTAGAATATGGAAATAATATAAAAGAAGGTGATTTAATAGCCCAAATTAATTACCTTTTAAATAATAAATATGGCACAGTCAGTGGGAAAAACAGATTTAATATGGAGGGGCTTCAGGGAAGAATAAACCTAGTCAATCAAATAACAACTGTATTAACCTATTTATTAGGAGGAATAGCCACTATATCACTTTTAGTGGGTGGAATCGGAGTTATGAATATTATGTTAGTATCAGTTAAAGAAAGAACCCGTGAAATTGGTTTAAGAAAAGCAATTGGAGCAACTAATCAAGAAGTACAACATCAGTTCTTATTCGAATCTATAATATTATCTGTGGGTGGAGGATTAATAGGGATCATATTAGGAATGAGTTTATCATTAACAGCTAATTTTGGGATTAGTCACTTTTTTGATTGGTGGAAAGGTTCAATACCATTATGGGTAATAGTATTATCTTTTGGAGTAACTGTAGCAATCGGTTTAATATTTGGATTTTATCCAGCCTACAAAGCCTCACAACTAGATCCTATAGAAGCTTTAAGATATGAATAGATGAATAGAATAATATTTCTTGGAATGAAGAGTCTAAAGTGGTAAATTTACACTTCAGACTCTTTTTTTTATATAATTTGTAATAAAAATATATTAATTAACTGATTTCATTTATTTAAAAGAATAAAGAAAACTAAATAAATTATAAAAGATATATGAAGGAATATTTTATACAATAACGAAATAGAAAGTATATAAATATTTTATTATTATGATTATTTATAATATTCTTACATATAATGAATTTATGTCTTTCTTTTACTATTAATTATAAAAACACTAGTATAACTGTATGGAGGTCGCTTTTATGAAAACAAATAAAAATAGTATGAAACAAAAATTTACAGAAAAATTAAAAAATGAAAAGATGGTGGCTTTTGGATTTTGTCTACCAGCTCTTATACCTTTAACTGTTTTTTGGATTGGTCCTATGATTTTTGCTTTTTATTTGAGCCTCACGGATTGGGATTTCATGTCCAAAACCTATAATATTGTATGGTTACGGAACTACTATTCCCTTTTTCAAAACCCAGAATTTTATAGAACTTTACGCAATACACTTTATTTTACAGCAGGTAGTGTTATCCCAGCAGTTTTAGGAGGGTTATTGTTGGCAATTATGTTAAATCGGAAACTTCCTGGGCGCAATCTTTATCGGACACTCATTTTTTCTCCCTGGATAACTCCAATGGTTGCAATGGCAATAGTCTGGTCCTGGATGTTTAACCCTTCTAGTGGTTTAGTTAACTATCTTTTTTCCTTAGTTAATTTACCTGCTCTACCTTGGGCTTCCAGTTCTACTTGGGCAATGCCAGTTGTTATTATAGTCAGTGTATGGAGAACTTTAGGTTGGGCAATGGTATTTTATCTAGTTGCCTTAGATGGAATTCCTGATGATATTTATGATGCCGCTCGCATCGATGGAGTCAACTTTTGGAGTAAACTAAGATATATCACCTTACCACTTGTTTCACCTACAACACTATTTTTATCAGTAGTTTTAACTGTACAAGCCCTTAGAGCTTTTGATCAAATTGATATTATTACTCAAGGAGGACCGGCAGGTGCTACGCGGACCTTGCTCTATGAGTATTACCAAACCGCTTTTCAGAAATTCAATGCTGGAAGAGCCGCTTCTATAGGTGTTATTATTCTTTTAATAGCTTCAGTTTTTGCTTTAATTCAGTTTTGGTTATCTAAAAAATATGTGCATTATCAATAAGAAAGGTGAATATAGATGAATAAAAAAAATCTTAAACTTAAATTTTATAAATATAATATTGGGAAATTTTTCGTTCAGATTTTTATGGCATTTGTTAGTTTAGTAATGGTTACACCTTTTTTATGGATGTTTTTAAGTGCTTTAAAAACACAACAAGAGATCAGAGCATTTCCGCCTACCTTATTTCCAGATACCGCTATGTGGTTCAATTTTATTGAGACATGGACATCTGCTCCTTTTGATAGATATATTTTTAACAGTTTCTTTACTGCCACCTCAATCGTTATTTTACATATAGTAACAACTGCTATGTTTGCCTATGCAATAACTCAACTAACATTTAAAACACGCGGATTTCTTTTTGGATTAATAATGGCAACTTATATGCTGCCAGTTGCGGTTACTTATGTTCCAAGCTATATTATTCTTGCAAGATTAGGTTGGTTAGATAGTTATCAGGGTATAATTTTTTCAAATTCTGTTAGTGTCTTTGCCATATTTTTAGCTCGGCAGTCATTTTTACAAGTTCCTCGAGAAATGGTTGATGCCGCCAAAGTTGATGGAGCAGGACATTGGCATATCTTATGGCATGTATTTTTGCCACTTACCAAACCTATATTTATAACATTTGGCTTAATTAATTTTGTATTAATGTATAACAACTATCTTTGGCCGTTGATGATTATAAGAAGTCGTGAGATGTATTTAATAACCATAGGACTTAGACAGTTTTTTATTGAACAAGGTTCTTATGGTGTTAAGTGGCCGTTAATTATGGCTGCCAGTACTATCGTTGTTACCCCATTATTATTACTATTTTTTGTTGCTCAAAAATGGTTTATCAAAGGAATTGGTGGTACTGGAATTAAGGGTTAATATTAATGTATAGACACTACTAAAAAAGAGGAGGAGTAAAATGAAAATAGGAAAGTTTAAAAATTCTGGTTTGATTGTCAAAATTGGTCTTGTTTTTATTCTCTCACTGTTTATGGTAGTATCATTCTCATTTCAAAATATTAATGCCCAAGAGGTGGAAATCGATTTTTATTATGGTTTAGGTGGTTTCTTAGGTGAAATGGTGGAACAATTTATTTCTGATTTCAATGCAGAACATCCTAATATTGTAGTAAGAGGAGTCACCTTTGGTGATTATTCTGAAACCCTACAGGCTTTTCAAGCTGGGGTAGCAGCTGGTGATCCTCCTGCAGCAACTATGCTGGAGCCTTCACCATCCGTAGAATTTGCTTCACGTGGTTTATTAGCACCATTAAATGATCATTTTTCTAATGACCCAGATACAGATCCAGATGATTATACACAAGCCTTTTTTAATTTAACCAATATTGATGGTAACCAATATGCGATACCTCTATTTGGTACTACTCAAATTTTATACTATAGACACGATATATTTGAAGAAGAAGGTGTCTCTCCTGATAAGTTAAATACTTGGGAAGGTATGGAAGAAGCTGCAGCTCAACTTACAGTAAAAGATGAAGATGGTAAAGTTGAACGATATGGTTGGATGCCAATGTGGGGCCGTTTCAATATGATGGATGCGGTCTTTAGTAGAGGTGGACAAGTTTTAAGTGATGATGGTACTGAAGTTCTTATAGATTCCGAGGTATGGGTTGATACTTGGGATAAATTCCGAGTTTGGATCCATGAAGATGAAATAATGGGTATTCATCATAGTGGAGTTGGTTGGGAATACTGGTATAACACTATCGATGATGTTTTAGAAGGTAATGCAGCTGGATATACAGGTTCTAGTGGAGACCAAGGTGACCTTAATTTTGATATAGTGTCTGCACATGTACAACCTGGTTGGGAAGATCATGGCCCAACTAAAGCTGTTGGAGAAGCTCGTTATGGTGTAATAGCACAAGGACTATCTGAAGAAAAAGAAGAAGCCGCTTATAAGTTTTTAACCTACTTCTCTAGTCCTGAAAAAAGTGCTAAATGGCAAATGGAAACAGGGTATCTATCTGTAAGGGAATCCGCAAGAGAGATGGAAGAATTCTCTAAGTTTTTAGAAAATAATCCTCATGCAATGGTACCACTAAAACAACTTGAAACAGCTTCACAAATCTTCATAGATCCAACTGGTGGAGATATACTTCAAGCACTTGATGACGCAGCCGATCAAGTTCAAATAGAAGGAGTCTCAGCTGAAAAGGCATTACAACAGGCCGCAGATCGTGCTCAACGAGCACTTGATAATGAATTAAATAATTAAAATAGGTGAAGCCCTGTGTTTATTATTTACACAGGGCTTTTTTTATAATATCCGTAAAGGGGGAAATTATTTTGTTAAACATTTATGATATTAAAACCTTTGAAGTACCCACTAAACTTGTTAGTGGAGTTGGAAGCCTTATAAAATTACCGGAATTAATGGTAGAACAAGAAATAAAACGTCCATTAGTAGTTACAGATAAGGGGATTAGAGAAGCAGGTGTATTAGAAAAAGTTGAAAAACTTCTAAAGGACAATGGATATAACTATTATATCTATGATATGGTCTCTGCTAATCCTGATGTAGAAACAGTGGATAAAGGAGCTGAATATTTTTTAAATCAAAATTGCGATGGATTAATTGCTGTTGGTGGTGGAAGCTCTATTGATACAGCAAAAGGTATCGGAGTTTTAAACACCCATGGAGGTTCTATACTTGAATATGAATGTGGTAAAAAACCACTCCAGGAAAGAATTACTCCTTTGATTGCAATACCTACAACAGCTGGAACAGGTAGTGAAGGTACTATGTGGGCAGTAATTACTGATCATGAAAGACAGGTTAAGTATAATGTTGGCGGACCACTTCTTGCACCCCAAATAGCACTTGTAGACCCAGAACTTCATTTATCTTTACCTAGTAATTTAACAGCTGGAACAGGCATGGATGCTCTTTGTCATGCAATTGAGTGTTATACATCTCATTTTGCACAACCTTTAACAGATTCAGTTGCTCTTTTAGCCATCGAATATTCTGCTAAATACTTAAGAAGAGCAGTTGCTAATGGTGAAGATTTAGAAGCAAGATATTATATGGCTGAAGCAGCTACCCTTGCTGGAATTTCATATGGTAGTGAAAGCGCTGGTGCTGTTCACGCTATGACCCAAACTCTGGGTGGTATAAAACCTGAGATCCCTCATGGAGAGGCTGTAGGCGCTTTATTAGGTCCTGTAATGTTATTTAACTGGATGGGTGAACCTGAAAAATTTAAACGTGTTGCTACTGCATTAGGTAAAAATGTAAGAGGTTTAAGTACAAGAGATGCAGCTTTATCTGCCATAGATGCAGTATTTGAATTGGCAGATGATATAGGAATACCAACCTTACAACAACTTGGGGTTAAAGAAGAAGACATACCAATCTTAGCAGAAGCTGCTGAAAAAGATCCACAAACAATAGGTAATCCAAGAGATATAGATTGTGAATGTTATGAAGAAATTTATCGATATGCATTTGAATTAGGAGAATAAAAGTGGGTGTGAAAAATGAAAAAAATTGTTGTTAATCCAGATCTATGTACAGGTTGTGAAACTTGTGCACTTATTTGTTCTTATTATAATTTGGGAGGATTTAATCCTCATCGTGCTTGTCTAACCATAGAACATTTCAAAAAAGGAGTATTTAATTCTTTATCTTTCTGTCAACAGTGTGAAGATGCTGTCTGTAGTAAAGTATGTCCTACAAACGCTTTAGAAATTGATAGAGAAAAAGGTTATATAACACTTGATAAAGATAAATGTATAGCATGTGGTAACTGTGTCGAACAATGCCCATTTGATATGATCACAATTGACCCAGATACTAATAAAGCTTTTAAATGTCAGTTGTGTGACGGTGAAGCTTACTGTGTACGATACTGCCCACACAACGCACTGGGGGTGTACAAAAAATGAAGTGGAAATCATATATGGGTAAAATACTAATAATAGATCTCACAACTAAAAGTTATGAGATAGAAGAAACACCGAATGAGCTCATAGAAAATTATATCGGTGGTAAGGGTTTCGGGGTCAAACTTTACCAAAAGTATATTAATAAAGATACCGAACCTTTAGGTCCTGAAAACACAATAATGTTTTTAACAGGACCTCTAACTGGTACTATCGGACCTGCTTTCCGAAGTTGTATTGTAACCCGCTCACCTTTAACGGGAACCTGGCTTGATTCATATTTTGGTGGACATTTTGGACAAGAAATTAAGTATGCTGGCTATGATGTAGTAATTATTAAAGGAAAATCAGATAACTCTATATATATTACTATTGAAAACGATAATATAGAATTCCATGAAACAAATGAACTAAAACAAAAAATGATTAGTGAAACAACCAAAATAATTAAAGAAAAACACGGAAAAGATTTTAGAGTGGCATGTATCGGACCTGCTGGTGAAAATCTCGTAAAATATGCACTTGTTACATGTGAACCCATGAGACAAGCTGGCCGAGGAGGAGCAGGGGCAGTAATGGGGTCTAAAAACCTCAAAGCATTAGCTATTAAGGGAAACAACTTGGTAAATGTTGCTGACAATGAAGAGTTTTTAAAAGCAGTAAATAAAGCTTATGAAGAATTAAGAAAATCACCTTCTATAGAAACATTAAATGAATTAGGTACTCCATCTTCAATACCCTTTGCCCAAAATGCGGGAATGCTTCCCACTGAAAATTACAAGTATGGACAATTTGATAAATCAGATCAATTAGAAAGCCAACCACAATCAAATGCTTTCTGGCAAAGAGATATTGCATGTAGTGGGTGTCCGATTGCATGTGGTAAGATCGGTGAAATTTATAAAGGAAAATTCAAAGGAACTATATCAGATACAATTGAATATGAAACCTTAGGTTTAATAGGATCAAACTTAGGAATTTCAGACATTAATTATGTAACTAAAATTGCGAATCTATGTGATGAACTAGGAATTGATACTATTTCAACAGGTGGTAGTATTGGTTTTGCAATAGAAGCTTCTAAAAACACTAACTTATCTTTTTTAAATAATTCAGATTTAAAATTTGGTAATGCTGATACTATATTAGATTTAGTTGAAAATATTGCTTTTCGGAAAGATGAACTTGGTAATATATTAGCAGAAGGAGTTAAAAGGGCATCTGCACATATTCCAGAGAGCAAAGAATATTCGGTACATATAAAAGGTCTAGAGACCCCTGCTTGGCCACCTAGAGGAGCGCCAGGGATGGGGTTAGCTTTAATGACAGCAGATAGAGGGGGATGTCACCAACGTGCTTTCCCCGTATCTTATGAAGCAGGTAGTGAAAAATGGCATGGTGAAAATTTAGAACGTCTAAGTATTGATAAAAAAGCTGAAGTGGTTGTTTATTTACAAAATAAATTAGCTGCACTTGATACCCTAATTAAATGTGATTTTGCTACCTCTGGAATTTCAGAAGAAACTTACCTTCTTTTGCTTAATACAGCAACTGGAATGGACCTCCCAGATAATTACTGGCAGGAATTAGGTGCAAAAATTTGGGACGAAACTAGACGAATCAACTTAAAACATGGATTTGACCGTAAAGATGATTACCTACCGTCGCGCTTTGTTAAAGAACCTCTACCAGATGGACCTGCTAAAGGTCATCGAATAACTCAATCTGATATGGATAACATGCTCGATGAATATTACAATTTAAGGGATTGGAATAAAAAAGGAGTACCTTCAGAAAAAAATTATGTTAAATCAAGTTCGAATAAGTAAAAAAATAAGAAATATATTTTTAAAATTAATAGAACTATATCTCTATAATTTAAGCGATATTTTATATTTGCATAAATATACATATATATTTATTGCAGGTCAAATACTATTATATGTATAATCAAATATATTACTAATAAAATAACTGGGGTGATGTAATGAAAAATATATCTATAAAAGAAGCTGCTAAAAAACTAGGAAAATCAGAAAGTTGGATAAGAAAAAAGATAAGATCAAATGAACTGAAGGCAAAAAAAGAAGGTGATAGCTACCGGATACACCAAAAAGAGATCGAACAATATAAAGATAAAATAAAAAGCGAAATTGATAGATTTTAAAATATTTAGAATGAAAAAATATTATTTTAACACTTTATTATTTGGGTTATTTAAACATTGAAATATTAAATTTATTCTTTGAAAAATATAACCTAACTATTACTTGATTTATAAATATAAGAAATCAATATCAATATCATTACAACTAAAATATCAAGCTAATTTACTTCTCAAAGTAAATCAACAATACAGATTTTTACAAAATCAAGAAAGGAGTGATATTTTGTTAGAAATTATTGGTTTAATATTAGTGATTTGGGCTGTAGTTTATTATCTAAACAATATGACTCCATAAGTTAATGACTAAATGATAAATAATAAAATCTTAAATATTTATTTTTAACACTATGAAAATGGAGAAAATTAATTTTCACTTGAATTATTCAATTAATTTAGTTCCACCTAAAAAATTCACTTTAGAACAAACTTTAGAATTCATCAAAGATGACGAACTAGTTGAAATAACACTAGTTCCAATTAGACTTAGAAAGAAAATATTAAATGATAAAATATGTTTAAAAGAAGAGTAATATGGTTAAAAACATTTTCAAAATATAAATAATTAATTTAATAAATTATAGAGGGATAGTCAATATCCTTCTATATTTTTTTGTTTTTAAAAGATAATTTAATACTAACACCAAAACCATTTAATACATATATTTACTATTTATCTTATAAAATGTACAATATATATAAGAACACTTTAAAATCAAATGGAGGTATTAATTGTGAATAATTAAGTTAAAGAGATTATCTCTGAATTAAAACTTATGATATCATCTAAAACAATTGATTCTATAATACCTACAATTGTATTTTTAATATCTGATAGACTATTTTATCTACAAATTACAGCCGTTAATGCAGTACTATTTATTTTAATTATCGGTATTATTAGAATAATAAATAAACAAACCATTAATTATGCTCTAGCTGGATTAGGATTAGTCATAATAGCTTCTGTTTTAGCATATATTACTGAAAGTGCTGCCGGATACTTTATTTTTGCAATTATATCTACCAGTTTAATATTACTATTAACATTAATCAGTATTTTGATAATAAAAAATTAGCTGCTTGGACAAGACATCTATCAAGAGGATGACCCCTTAAATGATTTTGGGAAAAAGATGTATAACCAGCTTATAGAGAGGTCACCTGTTATAGACAACTTTGTTGTTTCTGAGATTAATAGCACAGTTAATATTATTTAATCTAGGCGGTGTAGGTCAACTAAATTAGATTAATATTATATTTGGATTGCCCTTTCTTATTACAGCTTTAGTATTAAGTTATATCTATGAAATCTGGCGACTAAAAAAGTTAGGTGGTCCTAGTATGGATGAATTTAAATATAATAATACCCCTCCATGGGGAGGTCAAACTAAATTTTTTTAGAAACTTATATGATATAGTATAAATTAAATATAGTAAATAATTTGTCATTTATATAAAAAAGAGAGAATTAAAAGACAAAATAAGTATTTTTATAAAAATTAAAAAAGGAGTTGTTTATTATGTTATTTGAAAAAATTGAAACTGAAGGTTTGGCACATTATTCCTATATTATAGGAGATGAAAATGAGGCGGTAGTAATAGATCCCAGAAGGGATGTTGAAATCTATCTAAAAAATGCTACTAAAGGTGGATTTAAGATAAAATACATCTTAGAAACCCATCGTAATGAAGACTATGTAGTTGGTTCAAAGGAATTAGCTAGAAAGACAAATGCTGAGATATGGCATGCTGACTCTAATTTAGACTATAACTACGGTAATTCGGTAAAAGAGAATCAGGAGTTTAAATTTGGAAGGTTAAAAATAAAAGCATTAAACACCCCGGGACATACCTTAAATTCTTTTAGCTATCTATTATCTGATTTTTCAGGAGAACCGTATATGATCTTTACCGGAGATTTATTGTTTGCTGAAGATACAGGTAGAGTAGATCTTTTAGGAGAAGATATGATGGATGAACTAGCGGAAAAAATGTATGATTCAATATTTAACAAAATATTGCCACTAGGAGATGGGGTAATAATCTGTCCGGCTCACGGAGCTGGTTCAGTATGTGGTGATTCAATTGCAGACCGTAACTTAACGACTATTGGTTTAGAAAAAAAAGTCAATGCAGATCTACAGTATAAAAACAAGAAAGAATTTATTAAATATAAAAAAGAAGTACTAGAAAGACCCCCATACTTTAAAAAGATGGAAAAGATGAACTTGATAGAAAACACTTGTTTATCTGAATTAAAAAAACCAAAAGCATTAAAACCAAAAGAATTGAATAATTTAATCGAAAATGATGATCTAATAATTTTAGATACAAGAAGTGAACTTAGCTTTGGTGCAGCACATATCCCAGGTTCAATATCTATATGGAAAGATGGTCTAGCAAGTTTTGCAGGTTGGTTTTTACCTTATGATAAGGATATTATTATAATAACACCTGATCTATATCCTGAAGATGAGATAAAAATATTACACCGCTTAGGTTTTGATAAGATAAGTGGATACCTAAGTGGAGGAATGCTTAAATGGCATATGGCTGGAATTAGAAGTAGTTCAATTGGTATGAGAAAGGTTCAAGAAGCTTGTAATATCTTTGATAGTTCAAATGATTATTGGATTCTAGATATTAGGAGCACAGATGAACTAAAAAACGCTGGAGAAATTACAGATGCTCATCATATACATTTAACCCAGTTACCTAAAAACATTAATAAAATACCGCAAAATAGACCAATATATATCTTCTGTGGAAGTGGATTAAGATCTACTGTAGCAGCAAGTATATTAAAAAGAGAAGGTTTTGATAATATTAATGTTATTTTAGGTGGACTTGAAGGTTGGTCTTCAACATCATGTCCAATAAATAAATAACTAAAAAAAATTTAAAAGGAGAGGATATGATATGAATATATTTAGTTTAACTAGATGGTCTCCCTATCTGGTTGGTATTTTTATAGGAGTATTAAGCTGGCTGTCATTTTTAATATCTAAACGTCCAATTGGTGTATCAACTGCCTTTGTTCGTTTAAGTGGAATGATAGAAAAAATATTTATTAATAACGAGGTAGAAAAAAAAGAATATTATAAAAAATATGAACCAATAGTTGATTGGGAAGTAATGCTTGTAATAGGTGTTATTTTTGGTTCATTCGTTTCAGCTTTACTTTCGGGTAATTTTGAAATTAAAATTGTACCTGAGCTTTGGATTGTAAATTTTGGTAATACTCCAATTTTCCGGTTAATCATCTCATTAATTGGAGGCATTTTTGTTGGATTTGGCGCCAGAATGGCTGGTGGTTGTACAAGTGGTCATGGTATAAGTGGAACCATGCAGTTAGCAGTTACCAGTTGGGTTGCTTTATTTAGCTTTTTTATCGGTGGAATTATCTCTGCTCATTTACTTTTTTAATTTACTATTTAATATAACCGGAGGTGTTTAAAATTAAGTCATTTATTAATAAGCATAATATATATGGTCTATTAACCGGACTTTTCTTTGGCTTTTTATTACAGAAAGGTGGAATAACTGACTATGATGTATTAGTTGGACAGTTATTATTAGAAGATTTTACAGTTTTTAAAGTTATATTAACAGCAATCTTAACCGGAATGATTGGAGTCTATTTTATGAAATCATTTAGACTAATTGAAATAAACTTAAAGCCAGGTACATTAATTAGTATCATAACTGGTGGATTAATATTTGGATTTGGATTTGGTCTATTAGGTTACTGTCCAGGAACACTTGTAGGAGCTGTAGGAACAGGTTCTCTAGATGCATTAATAGCTGGAGTACCCGGTATAATTATCGGCGCTGGAATTTTTGCTAACATATATCCTAAATTTAAAAATAGTTTTTTTGAAAAAAATCAAATTAAGAAAAATAATATCTTGGATTACTTTTCAGTTAAACCTATCTTAATAATTTTTATTGCTTTAGTAGTAATGGTAACCACTTTAATTTTACTTGAATTAATTGGATAAATTTATATTGTTATGAAGACCTAGAGAGAATGGCCTTTTGACATACTTTTTCATTTAATACTTAAAATAGCTGTAGAAATTGATTGGGGCGGTATAAAAGACATTGATGATAGTATCTCTGGCCCAGACTCTCTATGAAAATAGATTATGTGCATGTATATGGCCTAAATATAAGCTAAAGAGACCAAACTCCTCCCACAAGTCCAGGTAATTTATAATTTGATCTAAATCCTATTAATCATTCATCAAATAGAATAAATCAGAAGATAATTTTGGAACAAAAGAATACGAAATATTTTTAAATAATGAATTGATAGGTAAGACAAATCAAAATGATTATAAAATTAAAAACTTAAAACCAGGTACTTCATATGATCTTCATCTTGAAACTGCTTATTTTGCAGGTAATATATCAAACACAAATAGTATAGAATTTAAAACTTTGAAATTGAATTATGATGAAATATCAGGTAAGATTTAAGCCGAAGACTATCTGTTAATGGGAGAAGGAATCGAAACAGAAAAATCAAAAGACACAGATCGAGAAACCTTTGTTACTTGCTAATAATGATTAGATTGAATATACTATTCATGTCAAAGAGACTGGAAATTATAAAAATATTACTTAGATTTGATGCAGTAATTGTAGGAGAAGTTCAAATCAGGGATGAAAATGAAAATTTTTTATCTACAGATGCTGTTCAAGTACAAGATTACTGGCAAAATCGGAGGACAGTAAGTTCAGATATGTTTGAATTACAAAAGGGTAAACAAAAGATAAAAACATATAACAACAGTATGAGAATTTTATTTTTACTGGTTTAAATTAAAAACAGTAGATAGATTTAAATAGTTTATATATACCACTTTTTATCGGATTAATTGATATGTTTGTACCTACTGTATTTGACCAATAATCATATATAAAATTAGCTAGATCTTATACTCCATACTATAATTAATTTAAAACATTATAAAGAATAAAAAACCTGGGATATCCCAGGTTTTTTCCTTTGATAAGATACTATTATTGAATTTTTTAAAATGTAGTTTATAAATAAAAATGGAGCTGATGACCGGACTTGAACCGGTAGCCTGCTGATTACAAGTCAGCTGCTCTGCCAATTGAG
>CAJXKY010000037.1 GCA_913055675.1 uncultured Halanaerobiales bacterium | reverse complement strand
AACAGAAACCAATTTGTAGCTTAAACTTTTTAATTAAAAGTATCTCCGAGTCTGTAACAAGATAGGAGTAGTGGGTACGGACTACCCGAATAGGTAACTTGATCGATATTGCGGGTGAAATTCAACTTGTGTCCCATAAGATCAAGCGACTATGAAGCTCGGTATTTCAATGCCGAGTAGTTCACTTTTATTTGTACTATGAAATTCATAAGTTTTATTAGCAAAAGTTATTTTTGAAATTGATGAGGAAGCATCTGTTTTGACAATCAAGATTTCACCTTGTTTTAAGGTGGTTTGATTTAGGGTTAGGTTTTTTTCTAATGCATTTCCTATTGTTGGAGGTGTAATCAGCATTATTAGCGCGAATAAAGTTAATGATATTAGCATTTTAGCGGATTTATAATTAGTTATATTTTTCATAATTACCTCCTTTTTATATTTATTGTATTATTTATTTATTTCTTTATAGTATTCAATATCCCCTTTATTTTTAAAAATTTTATAGTTTTGTAGGTGAGATTAAATGAATTTTTTATCAATTATTCAGTCTGTAATCAAAAAAGATATGAAAGAATTTTTTCGTAATAAAACAATCATTATTGTCATTTTATTACCGCTTTTAGCATCTTTGTTTTTTCTAATTATCGAAGATGCTGGACTAAATAAGGATTTTAATATTGGATTAGTTGATGATATCAATAGTGATTTTAGTAGTTATGTTACTTCAAATATTGCGAATATAAATATATATAATTATGACAAGGTGAGTACAGCAGAAATAGAAATTGGAGATCAGATTGATGGTATAATTCATATCCGGGGACAAAATGATTTCGAATTATATTTAAATGCTGCAAATACAAATAGCTACTTTTTTTTGCAGAATCAATTAGAGAAAATTATTGACAAATATTTAGGAATAGAGCCTCAATATAAATTACAAGTTAATTCAGTAAATCAAATAGAAGGTAAACTAAATTTTCTACCAATCTGGTTAACCATAACTATTACGATGATAGGGGTCTTGATAATATCAGGTAATCTTGCAGAAGAGAAAGAGAATAAGACCATGGATGCAATCTACATCACTCCAGCAAATAATTTATTGTTTTTAATTGGAAAGATACTTTCCGGTGTGATTTTATCTACAATAACAGCTCTTATTATGCTTTTTATAAATGGATTTTACCGACAACCTCTTCAAAATATTTTATTAGTGATATTAGCTATAATTTTAAGTTCTTTAGTATTTAATGTAATTGGGTTAATAATTGGTGCTAAATCTGATTCACAGTCTTCTGCTAGATCAATAGGTACAATTATTTATTTCCCTTTATTGTTTCCAACTTTAATATATAATTTATCCGATTTTACAGAAATAATTGCAAAATTTTTTCCAACTTATTATTTATTTCAAATCATAAATAATTTGTTAAGTGTAAGTGTTAATTATAATAAGGTTTGGTATAATTTATCTATTCTAATGATTTTTGGAGTGGCCTTGTCCAGTGTTTTATTCTATGTATTTAAGAGGGTGTATCATTAATGAAAATAAAAAAAATATTTATTATTATGATTATTTTTATATTATTAGGGTCCTTTACAACTTCAGTATTTGCTAATGAGAAAAGTGATTTAACTGAAATTGAGGATTATATATATAATATATATAAAAAATATCAAGAAAAACATTATGAAGCTGTCTATAATAATATGCATCCTAAAATCAAGGAAGTCCTTGAAAAAGAGAAGTATATTAAATTCCAGAAAAAAAATACTGAAAAGTATGAACTTGAAATATCTGAAGTTGAAGTATTGAAAGTTTCTAAACTGGAAAATGTACCTGATACATTTAAAGATATAATTTCTGATAAAGAAAAACTTAATGTATATGAAATATCAATTAAATATAAAACGAACTATAAAAATGCTGGTAGCAAAAAGGAAAAAATAATAGAAAAAGAGACTTATGTAGTTAACAATAATACACAAAATTACTTATTGTGGGATCCTGGTATCATAAACAAAGATTAAAGTGGGTGTAAATATATTGAATAAAGCTCAATATCCAATTATAATAGATAATTTAAAAAAAGAATATCGTAAGGTAGAGGCTCTAAAGGGTATTTCTTTTAAAGTTAAAAAAGGAGAAGTATTTGGCTTTCTTGGGCCTAATGGGGCCGGCAAAAGCACTGCTTTGAATATCCTGACTGGTATATTGAGTCCTACTTCGGGGCAAAGCTATCTTTTGGGTGAAAAGTCCGAAAAAATAAGTAAAAGTACTAAACAGAAAATTGGTATTGTTTTCGAAAATAATAACTTATATAAAAGACTAACGGGAAGAGAAAATCTTGAATTTTTTGCAGATCTGTATAACGTTAAGTATTCAAAAGTGGAAGAACTTCTAGATTTCTTTGATTTAAGTAGTGCTGGTGATAGGCAGGTTAAAAATTACTCCAAGGGAATGAGACAAAGGCTTCTTATTGGACGGGCGTTGTTAAGCGATCCACAGTTGTTAATTTTGGATGAACCAACAAGTGGACTGGACCCGCAATCAGTAGAAATGATACATCGTGCTATTGAACGATTTACTGGTGAAGGGAAAACAGTTTTACTTAGCACCCATTTTATGGAGGAGGCAGACCGCCTATGTGATAAGATAGCATTTATTAATGAAGGTGAAATTGTAACTATCACACCTCCTTCTGAACTAAAAAGTGAATTTGGAAGTAAACAAATAGAAGTAGTGTTAAGTAGAGATAAATCTAAAATCAAAATTTTGCATGACATAGTAGATAAGAAATATATTAAGCTAGAAACTGATAAAATAGTAATTGAATTACCACTATATAAAAATAAGCTCGGTGTTATTATCGATCAATTAAAGGAAGAATTTGAATTGCTAAGCATACACACTAGGGAAGCTACTTTACATCAGGTCTTTTTGGAATTAATAAAACAATAAAAGGGGGAAAAAATGGATTTCGTAAAGCCTAGAGTGGTAATAAGTAAATGTCTTGGTTTTGAACCCTGTTATTATAGCGGGCAAATGTTTAATATTGATTTTATAGATAAACTCGGAAAATATGTTGATTATTATCCGGTTTGTCCAGAGCTGGAAATTGGTTTAGGAGTACCTAGACAAACCATTAGAATTGTTAGAAATAAAAATGATAATAAAGACCTTAGGTTATTCCAACCCAAAACAGAAAAGGACCTTACTGAAAAAATGAATAATTTTTCCGAGGATTTTTTAAAACAATTCGATGCTCTTGATGGTTTTATTTTTAAAGAACGTTCACCGTCTTGTGGTCCACAAAATGTAAAAATTTATTCTGACATTCAAGGCCAGGTAATTCATCAAGATGGAGTAGGATTTTTTGCTCAGAAGGCTAATCAGTTATTTCCTTTCACAGCTGTGGAGGGAGATGGTCGATTAAATAACTTACAATTGAGAGAACATTTTTTAACTAAATTATTTACTTTTGCAAGTTTTAGAAAAATAAATGAAACAAATCGAATGAAAAATCTGGTTAAATTTCATAGTGACAATAAATATTTATTAATGGCTTATGACCAAGAAGTATTAAATGAAATGGGTAGAATAGTAGCTAATCACGAAAAACTTAACTCAGAAAAAGTTTACAATCTATATAGAAATAAGCTTATTGAAATTTTTAAAGAAAAACCAAACTATAAAAGTATCTTAAATGTTTTAAATCATATTTTTGGATATTTTAAAAATGAATTAATTTCTGATGAAAAAGAATTTTTCTTAAATATTATTGATAAATATCGGGAAAACAAAGTTCCATTATCTGTTCCAATTCATTTACTTAATGCTTGGATAATTGAATATGAAGTAGATTATTTAAAAGATCAAAGTTTTATTGAACCATTTCCTAATGAACTAGTTGATTTAACAGATTCCGGCAAAAACAATGATAGATTGAGGTAATATTAATTTGAATTTATGTCCCTGGATATTTAATATCCGGGGATTTTTTAATTTAATAAAGGAAAAAGAGTAATAACAAATAAATATAATATAGGAATACGAATATTTTAAAGAGGTGAGATTATGGCTGAAGAGAAAATCCTGATTATTGATGATGAAAAAGAAATTAGAGAATTAATTAGGGACTATTTAGAGGTTGAGGGTTATGAAGTTGGTATGGCAGAGGATGGAAAAATTGGTTTGGAAAAATTCGATACTTTTGATCCGGATTTAATTGTATTAGATTTAATGCTCCCCAAGTTAGATGGGATGGAAATATGTAAAATTGTCAGAGGTAAATCAAATCTGCCAATATTAATGTTAAGTGCCAAAAAGAGCGATGTTGATAAGGTTTTAGGTTTGGGTTTAGGAGCAGATGATTATATGACAAAACCTTTTAGTCCTAAAGAACTTGTAGCAAGAATCAAAGCACAATTAAGAAGATTTAATCAGTTTTCGAATTCTGACTATAATAATAAAAAAAGTTTAAAATTTAAAGATCTTAAAATTGATCTGGAAGGATATAATGTATATTTAAATGGGGAAAAGATTTCCTTTTCTGCTAAGGAATTTGAAATCTTAAAGTTTTTAGCATTGAATCCAGAAAGAGTTTACAGCCGTGAACAAATTTTTAATAAAATTTGGGGCTTTAATGAATATGGTGATATAAATACCGTAACAGTTCATATTAGGAAAATACGCGAGAAATTAGAAATTGACAGCAAAAATCCTACATATATAGAAACTGTTTGGGGTGTTGGTTATAAGTTTGTTGGTGACAAAGTATGAGCAGATTTAATTTTAGTTTGAGAACTAAACTAATTATATACTTTATTTTAATAGTTTTAATCCCCATAATTTTTATTATAGTCTTTTTTAATATTTTGGGAATGTATTTAAATAATAATAGTTCGATAACAGAAGTAGGAGCTATTATAGATAAATTTGAGACGAGAATAGAAAATAATATTCAGTCTGTAAATAATTATAAACTTTTCAAAGATAATATTGATGACCTGTTGGTTCAGTATGAAGGAGAATTACAGATAATTGATTCGGATTCTAATCTTATTGTATTTAATTCAGAGAACTCAAATATATCAAGTTTTGAATATAATAAATTAAATATAAGTGGTCGCACAGATACTGATAATTTTACTTATTTAGAGGAAGTAAATACTGAAGAAGGAAATTATGTATATTCACTTGTCCTGGATATGGATGCGATGTATAAGGGTGTTCAAGGCACAGTAATGAAGTATATTGTAGTCGGTATTGCAACATCTATAATTCTATTAGGTTTTTTGGTTTATTATTTTAGTCAGACAATAGCTAGACAGATTTTGATACCATTAGAAGAACTTAATGAAGCCACCAAAAATATTGCTGAAGGAAATTTAGATTATGAAATTGATTACTGTGATGATAATGAACTAGGAAGATTTTGCGATGCTTTTGAAACAATGAGGTTGAAATTAAAGCAATCACTTGAAAAGCAATCACAGTATGAAAACAGCCGTAAAGAATTGATTGCAAGTATTTCACATGATTTAAAAACTCCGATCACTTCAATTCAGGGTTATATAGAAGGATTAATAGATGGTATTCCAAAAGATGTTACTACTTATAACAAATACCTAGAAATAATTAAGGATAAAGCAATTAAATTAAATCACTTAATTGATGATCTATTTTATTTTTCAAAATTGGAACTGGACCGATTGAATATTGATAAAAAGGAATTTCAAAGTTCGAATGTTTTTGAAGAAATATTAAAACCTATTGAATTGGAATTTGAACAAATTGAACAGGAATTAATTATTGATAGATCAATTCCCAATGTAAAGATTAAGATAGATAAAAACAGGATTATACAAGTAGTTGATAATATTGTCAAAAATGCTCGTGAATTTATTGATGAGGATGGATATGTTAAAATTTCATTTGAAGTAATAGATAATTATTTTAAAGTTTCTATTTCTGATAATGGGGTTGGGATAAGAAAAGAAGATAAATCCAAGTTATTCAATAAATTTTTTAGAGGGGAAAAATCTCGTTCACGTAAGTTCGGTGGTACAGGACTTGGTCTAGCTATTTGTCGTGAAATCATTGAGTCTCATAACGGAAAGATTGGGGTTGAAAGTAATAGGGGGGAAGGAGCAAAGTTTTATTTTGAACTTCCTATTATTAATTAATAAAAACTTAATATTTTTATAAGTTAGATTTAAGATACCTCTTGTATTATGTTATTAAGAACAAATACAGGAGGTATTTTTTTATGGGAAACAAAAACATTTTAGAAATCAAAAAATTAAAAAAACGTTTTAGAGATATCGAAGCTGTTAAAAATGTCAATCTAAATGTAAATAAAGGCGATATATTTGGATTTTTGGGACCGAACGGAGCTGGTAAATCAACTACAATTAGAATGATATTAGGATTAGTTCATCCAGACCAAGGGCAAATTAGAATAAACGGATTTGATATAAATAAGGATTATAAAAAGGCCTTACAATATGTAGGGACAATGGTTGAAACTCCTAAATTTTATGAATATCTAACCGGTTATCAAAATCTTAAACTAGTTGCCAATTTATATAAAAATGTTAAACATGTCGATATAAATAAGTCTTTAAAAAAGGTTGGTTTGATGGATCGTGGGAAAAGCAAAGTGGAAACCTATTCTGTAGGTATGAAACAAAGATTGGGATTAGCAAGAGCTTTACTTAATAACCCAGAACTTGTTATTTTGGATGAGCCGACTAGTGGTCTTGATCCACAGGGGAAAAAGGAAATTAGAGAACTTATTCAACAATTAGCGATTGATCAAGAAATTACATTTTTTATTTGTACTCATTTGCTAAATGAAGTAGAACAAATATGTAATAGGGTAGCTATCTTACAGGATGGTGAAATAATATCCAAAAGATTTATTAAAGAGGAAGAAAATAAAAAATGGGTTGAATTTTATACTAGTCAAAAGAGTGAAGCTGAAATAATGTTAAAAGATTGTAATAGTATATTTGATTTAAATATAAGTAAAAATGGAATTCAAATCTTCACTATTGAAAGTGAAATTGAAAAAATAAATCAACAATTAAATAATAGAGGGATTAAAGTGAAATATATAATTCCACATGTAGAATCATTGGAAGATTATTATTTAAAAGAGACCGGAGGTCATTTCAATGTTATTTAGCTTATTAAAAAATGAAATGTATAAGTTATTAAAAAAGAAAAAATTATATATATTTATGGTAATCATTACAGGGATGACACTTATTCCAATCATTATAAGTAAATTTGATAATGGTAGTTTGGTATTTAAGGTGAATACCTTACCCTTAGAAAATTTAGCATGGAGTGCTGAAATGATAATACCGATCTTCATTTCTATTTTAGTTGCGGATATGATTACAAATGAATATAGAGAAGGAACAATGAAATTATCATTAGTAAATGGTGTAAGTAGAACTAACTTATTATTTTCTAAGATACTAACACTAATTTTGGTGATCACTGGTTTAGTATTATTTACGATGGCAGTTTCTTATGTCAGTGGAAGTTTCTTTTTGGAGTGGGGAGTACCCTTTAGATTTAATGATTTGTTATTGAGTGAAAGCACCGGTATATCATATACTTTGGGATTATATCTACTATCAGTAATTCCTTTAACTGCTTTTAGTCTGATTATAACATTTTTGGGTTTAAAGTTAGAAAGCGGTGGTTCTTTAGTAGGTGTTACAATAGGAATTGTTTTCATCATGAATACAATGCGTCAGCTATCTTCACTTGTAAGGCCCTTTATAATCAGTGATTATTTTAACACAGGTTACTTGTTAAATCCATCAGGTATACAAAATGATTTAGTGATCTTATTAACAACTTCAGGCTTATATTTTATAGTTTTTATGGGGTTGAGTTTAAATAATATAATAAAAAAAGATATTGTAAATTAAATAAAATTTTTAAGAGAGGTCATATTCTATGAATAATAAAATAATTTTTACATTTATTTTTATTGGATTATTGGGTTGTATAACATCTGTTTTTTTAAACCAAACATATTTAAATAGTTATCAGGTTCAAGAATTGAAATTAGTTTATACAGAAGAAGTAGTAGACCAAGTTAGTTTATTTAAACCAAAAGGAGAAGGACCTTTTCCAGGTATCATCTTTGGAACTGGAGCCGGAGCAGATAGGTCCTTATATAGAAATTGGGCTCATGGGTTTGTAAATCAGGGATTTGTAGTTGTTATGAGAAGTTCTTCTTATGGTAGAAAAAATGAAAGACCTTGGATAGATGCTCGCGATGATATAATCAATACTCTTGATTATATGAAAAAACTAGAATATGTAAAAAAAGATAGTATTTTAATTGGGGGGCATTCTGCCAGCGCTAATTTAGCATACTGGGTAGGATATGAAATTCCAGAGGATATATCTGGAATTGTAGCTATAGCAGGAAGATTTCCCCCTGAAAACCTAGGAAAATTAAATACTGCTATATTTTTAGGGACTGGAACCAAGGATAAATTAGTTACTCCGGATAAATTATATGAGGTAGCTAATATTTTAGATGGTAATAAAAATAAGGGGACTATACCTGAAAATATAGAAGTATATACTGTTGATAATACTAATCATCTACAGGAATCCTGGAACAATGAATTGATAAATGAAGCTACAATGTTTGCTGCTAAAACAGTTGATTCAGATTTTAACGATGAATATGTTTTGGAAAAGATTACTTTCTGGAAATTAATAATGAAGTTTTTTTCAATTTTTTTACTAATAATTGGTATAATTATGTGGCTCCAAAAATATTTAATTAATAATTACAAAAAAGATAATAAGTTAATTCATATCGGGATTTCTTTTGTGTATTTTTATCTTTTTTCAATAGCTTGGTCTAATACAATCTCAAAATATATATTCTATTCTGGACCATTCTCTTATAAATGGCCTAAATATTTAATTGCATTATTAATTGTAACAATTATTGGAGTAATATATTTTTATATAGCTCAGAAGTTTATTAAAAATAATTTTTTAATAGATCTTTTATATATTACAAGCAGTATAATAATTACTTTTAAAGTATTTTCATATTGGATTTATATACCTCCATATTCATATGGCGGTTCAATAATATTCTTTAAAGGACTAATTATTGCTTTCTTAATTATGATTTTTGGTTTTATATTAAAAAAGATTAACTTATATTTTTATCAACGTTTAATAATATATGGGCTTTCGTTTGTTTGGTTATTGACTGTAGTTTTGCCCCCTAAATAAAATTAGGAGTAAGATATTAAATTTTAAGGAGGAATAAAATGAAATTAATTGGTAAAATATTATTTGGTTTTGGATTGGTGATAATTTTAATTATGGTTGGAGTTAGTATCTATATCGATATACCAGTATTTCAAAATAAAAGTGATTTTAATAATTATTTGAATAATTATAATAACGTGAGTTATATATTAGATGATGAAATAAAAGAGTTAAAAACTCTAAATAATGTAGGCTTATTAAATAAAGAATTGAATAAAATTAATTTTGAAGATAATGAAGTTATTGTTTCTTATTTCAAATATGGGAATCCTTTTAGTGCAAGGAAGGCTGTAAGGGATTATCAAGAAATTAGTACTGGAACTATAAAGACCGGATCATTGGAAATAAACATTCCTTTTTACGGTAGATATTGGACTCAAAATAGTAAAGGATATACAAGTGTAGCTTGGATAAAAGATAGTAGGGTAATATTAATAAGGAGTAAAGATTCAGAATCAGCAAAATTGGTAAAAAGAGATATGAAGAATTATTTTAAATAAAAATAGAAAGAAGGAATATAAATGCTTAAATTTAAAAATGTGTCAAAAACATATGATGGAAAGAAAATGGCAGTAAATAATTTGAACCTATCTGTAGAACGAGGTGAGATTTTTGGATTTTTAGGTCCTAATGGGGCAGGCAAAACTACAACTATTAGAATGATAACTGGTATATTAGATTTAAGTAGTGGTCTAATAGAAGTTGATGGGAAAAATATTGAGAAGGAACCTGTAAAGGCTAAAAATAATTTTACTTTTGTTCCAGATCATCCTGATATATTTGATTCAATTAATGGGATAGATTATTTGAATTTTATAGCTGATATGTATGAGGTTTCTAAAGAAGAACGCAAACAGAAAATAGAAAAGTATACTAAGGATTTTGGTATATACAAAGATTTAACTCAACCTATAAAATCATATTCACATGGAATGAGACAAAAGTTATTAGTAACTGGGGCCTTACTCCCTTCTCCTAAAATATTAATTTTAGATGAGCCTTTAGGAGGTTTAGATCCAAGGTCGGCAAAAATTCTTAAGAGTATGATGCGAGAACATTGTAAAAATGGTGGGACCGTATTTTTTTCCTCCCATATTCTAGAAGTTGTTGAAAATTTATGTGATAGAATTGGGATTATTGAAGAAGGTAGACTTATTGCTTGTGATACATTAGAAAATTTAAAACAGAAACCAGACAGTACTTTAGAAGATATCTTTTTGGAGTTGACAGAACATGAAAAAATTTAAGTCATTAGTTATTATACAATTGAAAGATTTTTTAGGAAATATTCACAGTAGTTTAAATATAAAGAACAAGAAATTAATTCAGTTATTACAATTATTAATAATTGGTTCAATTGTGGCTCCTTCTATATATTTTTCGACTGTTACTTATAATGCTTTTGCACAGCTAAACCAACCGGAATTAGTTATGACAACTATGTATTTAAATTCAGTTATTTTAATGTTCTTTTTAGGGATACCAATAATAGTTTCTGTATTCTTTTTCTCAAAAGACATTAAATTTTTAACTACTTTACCTGTAGAAGAAGACAAAATAATATTATCAAAATTAAGTACTGTATATATTTATCTTCTTGCGATAAGTGGAATATTTATATTACCGAGTATTATTGTATACGGGATATACTCAGGAATAAGTATTAGCCTGGTTGTTTTTGGTATAATAACTTTTATTCTTGCACCGCTTCTTCCTTTGTTAATATCTTCTTTACTAATTTTATCTTTAAATAAATTTATTAGAAAAAGCAAATATAAAAATGTTCTATTATTATTTGGAAATATTATTATAATAATAGCTATCATAGCTATACAGATGGGACTTACTAGATATGCTGGAAACCCAGAACAAATACAAAATGCCCTTCTAAATAATGAAGGATTAATAGGTTTGATTGGGATCAGATTTCCACCCAGTATCTGGATGACTAAAATGCTGCTTGGATCATTACTAGATGCTGTATATTTTATCGGGATAAATTTGGTATTTATTATGATTTTAAAGTATATGGCAAGATGGTTTTTTAAAAAGTCATTATTAACATTTGTAGAAGGTGGAATGAAATCAGGGTCTATATATTATATAAAGAGAAAAAAAGGATGGCAGTTATTTAGGCGTCATATTTTAATAATAATGAAAGAACCGACATTTTTACTTAATACTCTAATGAGTTTGGTGGTTCCAATATTAATTTTTATTGTTATGACATTTAGTGGACAGTTTTCAACGGAAATATTGCTTTCAGATCAATTTAGACCATTTTTAATTTTAATATTCAGTTTAATCGTTATATTCCCAGCTATTGTATCGAATATTTCTTCTACTGCTATCACTAGAGAAGGAAAATCATTTTGGGAAACTAAAGTGTTACCAATAAGTGCAGAACTTAATATTAAGTATAGGATGATGAGTACTATAGTAATAAATTTAACTGGTTCTTTGGTATTGGGAATATTCTCTTATTTTATATTGCCACTAACTTTTGAAATGGTAATAATAGCAGCCTTTTTTGCTTTAACTGCAACTTTGTTTTTAGGTACAGTTGATTTTATGATAAATATATTGAGACCCATTTTGAATTGGACTCATCCTACTGCTGCTGTAAAGAATAATATGAATGTAACAATTTCATTAGGTATTAGAGTTGTATTAGGACTTGTTATTTATGGCTTATATATATTATCACCTGAACTTTTTACAAATTTTGAAATGGTAATAACATTAACTAGTGTTCTATTCTTAATATTTTATTTGATAAGCCGATATTATGTTTATAATATTATGGTTGAACGATTTAAAAAAATATCTATTTAATATCTTATTAAAATGTTTAATTATTGTCCTGTCTTTAAATTACAATTAAAGACAGGATCTTTTTATGTGCATAAAAATTTTTTAAAATGATTAAAATTTGTGTTAATATAGTATTGAACTATAAAAATTATAGATTAAAATAATTTAAAATTTGATATTAAAAGTGTACTTAAGAGAGGGGAATAGAGTTTGCTCAGTATATATTGGTTTATTATAATATTATTATTTCTAGTTAGTATTATAGGAGTATTTATTCCAATGGTTCCTGATATAATACCAGTTTGGATTTCTGTATTAATATATCAGTTTGGTCCATTTGCTTATACTTTACCTAGAAGTTTTTGGTTTGTATTAATTGTTTTTTCTGTTATTTCAATATTAGCTGATTTCTTAACAAATGCGATAGTTGTAAAACGATCTGGTGGAACTAATTTGTCAGTAATTGCTGCCCTTATAGGTTTAGCAATGGGATTAGTTTTTTTAGGACCCCTTGGTATTATAATTGGTCCTTTTGTTGCAATATTTTTAGCAGAATATTATCAAAGTCAAAATAAGGAATATAATAAGCCATTGAAAATAGCTTTTTCAACTGTGTTTGCTTTTATTGGCAGTGGTATAGTTAAAGTAATATTGTTATTATCGATCATAATTTGGTTTTTTATTTTAGTATTATAGTGAATAGATTATATATTTGAGGTGAGGTTAATGAAATGTAAACTTTGTGGAAGTGAAAAAATAAAAAAAATATCGATAGAAGATAAATATTATTATTGTGAAAACTGTGAGTTGATTTTTATTGAGCCCAACAGTTTCCCTAGTTATAAAAAAGAGTTAGAAGTTTATGAAGGTCATGATAATAACCATGAAAACGAGGGATATGTTAGAAGGTTTAGGAATTTTATTAATACTTTAATAGTAGAACATATGGAGGATATTGAAGATGTATTGGAATTTGGTTGTGGACCAGGTCCAGTTTTGGCTGATATGTTAGAAGAAAGAGGTTTAAATGTAGTAAAATATGACCCATTTTTTTACCCCGATGTTGATTATAAAAATAAAAAATATGATTTGATAACCTCTACAGAAGTGTTTGAACATTTCTGGAAACCAAAAAAAGAAGTGGAAGAATTAATTGAATTAATTAAAGAAAAAGCTTATCTGGCGGTGATGACTTCTTTTCATCCTGGTTTTGAAGAATTTAAAGAATGGTGGTATAGAAGAGATAGTACTCATGTGACGTTTTATAACCTGGATACCTTTAAATATCTTGAAAGTAACTATCCCTTGAAAATAATCAAAACTAATAATGAAAATGGAATTATTTTTCAAAAAGAGTAAAATTTAAATATTTTTAGAATGAAAAGGGAGGGATAATTTTGGATATTTATTTAAAGATATATAAGTACTATAATCTAGGAACAACTTTAAGTAAACATCAGATTTTAAATAAGTTAAAAGATACAGGTATTAAGAATTTAGAAACTTATGATTTTGATGAAAAAACAGAGCAACCTGAATTTATTTCTTATCCTAAACCTGTAGAGTTTTCTTATGATTTAGAAAAGTCGGATGAAAATATTTCAGCCAAAGTATATGACTATGGAGCAATGTCTCTTACTACTGAATTAAAGTATGAAGTTGATTCTTTAGAAGAATTTTATAATGAAATTAAAGAAAATGATCCTCGTCCTGAAAAAGCAACTAAATTTGATGAATTATTCGACAAAATTTCTTATAAATTTGAAGCTCTGGATAAAACTATTATGCAGCAATTTAATCATTTATACACAGTTTTTTGTATCGATAACAAGGGAAATCTAGATGCTGAATTTTTAATTAATAATAATGAAAATTTAATAGTAAGTCTTTTAAGCGATGAATTTCATAAAATTAATTTTAGTTCAGAACAGAAAGAAGCTGTATTAAGATATAATAATAGCTTTTTGAAAACGGATTATACAATAGTTCATTGGAATAATTCATTTGTAATAGATGAAAAAGAAAATTTTCCCGAAAAACTATTCATTATTGAGTTAGTAAACATTCAATTTATAAAGTTACAAACTTATGATAGTTTTATTGATGATTATTTATCAGAATATATGTTAACTAATGATAAAAGTAGATTTGGTTTTATACCTTTTTTTAGGACTGGAATGGGTCGTAAAATTAAAGGCATTGCTGACTTAAGAGTAGAACTTGAAAGAGTTATAGATATAATGGATAATTTTGAAAAGTTCCAAGGGCATTGGTATTTAGCTAGACTTTATTATCTTTCAAGTAGTGCTTTCCAAATTACACGCTGGAGGAATTTAGTAGAAAACCGTATTAACAAGGTAAATGAACTATATAATATATTGAGTTCTGAAACAAATAGAAAAAGGATGTTATTACTGAATGTTCTCATGCTTTTATTATTTGTACTTTGGTTTTTAGGAATTTAAATTAAAAATCATAATGATAAATATATTTGACTTCTTTTGAATATTTATTTAACATATAAATATGATTAAGAGTTTATAACTTTATTTTTTTAAGAAAAGTGGGGATAAGATGAAACAGCTGACATCATATACCATCATATTTTTGGTTATTATAGCATTATTTTTGTTTTCCACGGAAATGGTATCTGCTCAGACTAATCTTCAAGATTCAATTAATTATCAGCTGCTTTTATTTGAAAATTATCGTAATAATAGTTTGAAGATAAAACGTCCTTACTTTTCAAATGAATTAATAGATTTCTATAAATTGAATGCCTTTTATCCAATTTGGTATAATAAGGGGAATTTTAATGAGGCTGCTTATGAACTATTAGAAATCATAAAGAATATAGAACAAGAAGGTTTAAACCCAAATTTATATAGATATAATTATTTAAAGAAAAACTTATCCAATGATGAATTAAATATTGAGGATAAGGCATTAACTGAAATTGTATTATCAAATTCATATTTATTACTAGCCTCCCATTTTACTAATGGTCTTTTGAGTCCAGAAACTTATGAAAGAAATTGGGATAGTATAAAATATATAATTGATTTAGATAATTTCTTAAAAAACGTGAGTAAAGAAAATGAAATTAGAGCTTCTTTGTATTCATTGTTACCTCAAACTGAAAATTATTTAAAATTGCGGAAAAAACTTAATTCATATAAAACCATTGCAGAAAATGGAGGATTTCAAGATGTAGATCTCGGCCGCGTAGTTGACAAAGGTATGCGAGGCTATGATATAAAACAGATTAAATTACGTTTAAAACAAACGGATGATTTTAATGGCGATATAAATATTCAATTTGATGAACAACTTCATAGAGCTGTTATTAATTTTCAGAAAAGAGAAGGTCTTATCCCTGATGGGATAGTAGGTAAAGATACTGAAATTGCACTAAATAAAGATATAGATAAAAAACTCAAACAGATTACAATTAACATGGAAAGAATGAGGTGGCTTCCTCAAAAACTAGGGGATATATATATATTTGTAAATATAGCAGATTATAAATTGAATGTAGTAGAAGAACAAAAAAATGTTATGGATATGAAAGTTATAGTGGGAAAAGAACAGCGAAGCACACCTGTTTTTAGTGATGAAATTAATCATTTAGTAATAAATCCCGCCTGGAATTTACCTAGGAGTATAGCGGTTGAAGATAAACTACCTATAATTAAAGAAAATATTGATTATTTAACTAACTACAATTATAAAGTATTAAAAATATCAGAAGGAAAGTTTGAAGAGGTAGACCCTAAGGAAATCGACTGGGAAGGAATAGATAAAGAAAATTTTAACTATTATTTAAAACAAGAGCCGGGACCTAACAATGCCTTAGGGAGAATCAAATTCATGTTTCCGAACAAATATAGTGTTTATTTACATGACACGCCCCAAAAAGAATTATTTAATAAGACGGAAAGAAGTTTCAGCTCAGGATGTATAAGATTAGAAGATCCCTTTAAATTAGCTGAATATATTTTGAAAAAGAATGATTTATGGGAACCAGATAAGATAGAAAATATATTAACCAGTCAAGAGGAAACAAAAATTGATTTACCAAAAGAAATTCCAATTCATATAATTTATATGACTTCATGGGTAAATGATAAAAACCAATTGCAATTTAGAGATGATATTTATAATAGAGATAAAAAGTTAATGAAGGCTTATTATACTCAGAAAGAAGGTAGATATGAATAAAAAAATATCAATAATAATATTCATACTTCTATTTCATACCATGACTTTACAAGCTTATGATAATGGAAAAACAAATTTTAAATTACTATATAATAACAATTTGATTTCGCATGAGGTATCAAGTGTATTTATTTTACCTGATGAAAAAGTGAAATTTAATATATATAATCCTCTAAAAAAAGATGATTATATAGTTAAAAGTAATCAAGGTAATATATTTAGCAAAAAAGATTTTGAATGGCAAATAGGATTTCCAAGAGAACCTGGTAACTATAAGGTTTCAATAACCAATATTAATACTAAAGAGAAAATGAAAATTATTGTGTTTGTTCTGGAACCATTCAGTAGCTTACAAGGAGATTATTTGAATGGTTATCGGATCGGTAATTATCCTTTGAATTTAATTAATAATAATAAAAATTATAACTTACCAAAGGGGTTTATAAAAGTGACCCCCGAAAATGAAGATACTTATGTATCATCACATTTTCAATTAAAGCAGTTTATATGTAACCAAAAAGGTGGTTATCCTAAATATATTGTTTTAAAAGAACTTTTGTTAAATAAATTGGAATATCTTCTTTATGAGATTAACCAAACGGGTTTTAATGTTGATACCTTCAATATAGTAAGTGGTTATAGAACTCCATATTATAATAAAAATCTAGGTAATAATGATTTGAGCAGACATATATTTGGTGATGCTGCTGATATAATTATTGATGTTTATCCTAAAGATAATTATATGGATGATTTAAATAGTGATGGGAAAATTAATTATAAAGATGCAGATATATTATATGATTTAGTAGAGAGAGTATATAAGAGAAGAGAGTATGAAGAATTTATTGGAGGGCTTGGATTATATCGGAGAACCTCCAAACATAGCCCTTTTATTCATATCGATACAAGGGGATATAAAGCACGTTGGTAATTGACATTTATAAAATTTAAAAGTAATAATATTAGAGAGTAGGGAGGATATATATAATGCAAAAAGAAGAATTACTAAAAAAAATTAATTTGTCGGAGGATGTTAGAGAAATATTTAAGGAATGTCCAGGGTTTCAAGTAGTAGATAGTGTTGAAAAGCTTAAAGAGCTTTCGGTAAAAAATAGTGAAGATGATTTCAAAAAGGTTGATTATAATATAAAAGAGGATAAATCTATAACAGAAGCAGAGGTTTGTAAAGTTAGGAATGGGATTTCTGCCAACTTTTTAGAACCTTATATGAGAAGACGTGACCCAGATTGTATGGTTATTGCAGATGACTATCCTACAGATAAAGAGAGATTCGAAGAAAGATTTGGAGAAAGTTTTAAAAATACCAGACAGGAAACTTTTGATTGGTTGAAGACCCAAGAATTAGTCACTTTTTTCTTTGAAGCCGGACCAGAAAATCTAAATTATCCAGTTATGGCGATAGCTCCTTCTAATGCGGGATTTTTTGCTTTTGGTTTATCTCTTTTACAGGGGATCAAAAAATTTGATAGACTAAAAGATGAGATAAAACCCAAAGGTTATATGTTTGTAGCCCCACCTTTTAGGCACACCCATTTTAATGGACAACAAGTTGTAGTTCATAATAGGCTGAAGAATAACTATGAATTATTTAGTTATAATCTTTACCCTGGACCAAGTGCTAAAAAAGGTGTATATAGTATGTTAATTAATCTTGGTGAACAAAACGAAAAAGAATGGCCAACATTACACTGTTCAGCTGTGCAAGTAATAACACCCTATGATAATAAAATTAATATTGCTTATGAAGGAGCTAGTGGAGCAGGAAAATCAGAAATGTTACAAGATATGCATCGTGAAAGAAGTGGTAGAATACTACTTGGGAAAAATACAATTACCGATGATGAGTATAAGATTACATTACCACAGGGGTGTAGTTTGCGTCCGATCGCAGATGATATGGCTGTAACTCCATCTTATCTCCAAAAAGATCAAGGTAAATTAACATTAAAAGATGCAGAGAATGCCTGGTTTGTAAGAGTAGACCATATTGATCAGTATGGGGTTGATCCACATCTAGAATCAATTACTTGTCATCCGGAAGGTCCATTGATGTTTTTAAACATTGATGCAGCACCTAATAGCACAGCTTTAATATGGGAACATATTGAAGATGAGCCGGGGAAACCCTGTCCTAATCCTCGCGTGGTTATCCCAAGGAAAAATGTGCCTGATGTTATAGAGGGCTCTGTTGATATTGATGTACGTGCCTTTGGGGTCAGGACTCCCCCTTGTACTAAAGAAAATCCTACCTATGGCATCCTGGGTTTATTTCATGTTTTACCGCCTGCTTTAGCCTGGTTATGGCGTTTAGTTTCTCCAAGAGGCTATGGTAACCCCAGTATAAATGATTCTGATGGAATGAGTTCTGAAGGAGTAGGTTCTTATTGGCCGTTTGCTACTGGTCGCAAGGTAGATCAAGCAAATATTTTATTAAAACAAATTGTAGAGTCCCCGGAAGTAAAATATATATTATGTCCAAATCAGTATATTGGTTCTTGGGAAGTTGGATTTATGCCAGAATGGATTGCAAGAGAATATCTGGCCCGTAGAGGAGGAGCTTGGTTTACTGAAGATCAGATTGAGCCTTCACGATTACCACTTCTGGGTTATACTCTAAAAGATGTAATGGTAGAAGGTCAGATGATAGAAAGAGAATTATTAAAGGTGCAAAATCAGCCTGAAGTTGGGAAAGAAGCATTTGATCAAGGAGCTAAAATATTAAGAGGATTTTTCAAAGATTATTTAAAGAATTATAATAGAGATGAATTATTGCCTTTGGGTAAGAAAATAATTGAATGCTTTTTATCAGATGGCAGTTTAGAGGAATTTATTTCCTTAATAGATTATCCTGTTATTAATGAAGAATAAATGTTTTATATGCTTAAGTGAAATCTTCAAATTATCTTTATTAATATAAAAATAGATAATGAATATTAGATTGTAAATATTCGATTAATGGGGTGGCTAATATGTTTGAATTGAATAATGTAGAATACAAAGATATTTTAAAAATAGATAAACTAAAAATTAATCAAGGTGAGATAACCTGTATAGTTGGAAGAAGCGGTGGTGGGAAATCAACGTTTTTGAAACTTTTAAATAATATGATAAGTAGTGATAATGGGACTATCAAATTTAAAGGTGAAGAAATTAGTAGTTATAACCCTATTAAATTAAGAAGAGAAGTCTTAATGTTACCCCAGGACCCTGTTATTTTTTCAGGTAATATAAGAGATAATTTTACTATAACCTTACAATATAATAATGAATATGAAATGTCTGATGAAAAATATAACCAACTTTTAAATAAAGTTGGTTTGCGTGAATTAGACCTAGATGATGAAGCAGAGAAATTATCAGGTGGAGAAAAACAAAGATTGGCATTAGCGCGCATTTTACTTCTTGATCCTGATGTATTACTTTTAGATGAACCTTCATCTGCATTAGATGAAGAAACTGAAAGGTTAATAATAGAAATGGTTGTGGATTGTATAAATGAAAAAAACGGCACTTTAGTTATGGTTACTCACTCTAAAGAGATTGCTAAAAAGTATGGAGATCGTATTATAACTATAAATGAGGGTGAACTAGATAAGATCAGTTAAGAAGGAGAGAATATGATGACAGACTCTATAATTGATATATCGATAATAAGTTTGTTAACGGCCTATATATTTGTTCTTGTCTTATTATTTATTGTAAAAAGAGAAAACATTGGACATGAGAATCAAATAATATTAGCTTCTTTTAGAATGACAGTTCAATTAGTATTAGTTGGTTATGTATTAACTTATGTATTTGAAAACCCAAATCCTTATATAACGATTTTAATCCTTTTGATTATGGAAACATTTGCAATTTTTAATATTTATTCTAGGGTTGAAAAAAAGTTATCTAGGGATTTAAAAGTGATTATAGGATTATCAATGTTTGGTGGAACTGTAATCAGTATACTATTTTTTCTATTTATTGTGATTAATATTGAACCTTGGTTTATGCCCCAATACTTCATTCCAATTTCTGGAATGTTAATTGGTAATTCAATGACCGGAATTTCCTTAGGAGCCCAAGGATTGATCACTGGAGTAAATGATAATAAAAAGGAGATAGAAAATGCTTTGATGTTAGGAGCTACTCCCAGTGATGCGACCAAAGAAATCCAAAACAGATCATTTTATAATGCAGTATTACCTACAATAAATTCTATGCTTGGGATGGGAATTGTGTTTTTACCAGGAATGATGACCGGTCAGATTTTGGCAGGTGCTGCACCCTTAACAGCTATAAAATATCAGATAGCTATTATGATGGGAATTTTAGGAAGTGTAACTTTAACTGTATATTTAATGGTTAAATGGGGGATGAAAAGTTTTTTTAATGATAGAGCACAGATTAAAATATATTAAAATTAGTCTAAATTCGGTTTTTATGTAAAAATTTGTTGACATCACTTATATATTGTGTTATATTTAATTTGTTGAGCAAAAAAAATATTAAGAAACAATGCTCAATAAAGAAATTTAGGAGGAATAAATTTTAATGACTTACACAG
>CAJXKY010000036.1 GCA_913055675.1 uncultured Halanaerobiales bacterium | reverse complement strand
GCATCACAATAATAAACTTCAGTTCTTTTTATACTACTTTTGGTAAATGATTCTTCTATACGATCATAATCATAAAATTCCCTGCCATTATCCGTTGTAATAGTTTTGAAGGTTTCTCTAAAATTTACCACACCCATTCGTCTTTTTATCCTGTCTAAGCCCGCTATTACCGAGTCTTGGGTCTTATCTAGTATCTTCTCTATCAAGCATCAACACTCCCATGTCTATATAATTATATATCGTCTTATAGGATAAACACATATCAAAACGATCATCCTTTTTTATTAGTTCGGCTATTACTTCTGGAGAATACTTTTCATTGACTTTCTTTTCAATAAACTGGGCTATTTCATGATTTTTATCAATCTTTAAATTAGGCCCTTTAGCAGTTGCATTGTCATCATATACTTTTTGAGCCCTTTGAGGATCATAATAATCTCTTTCAGTACCATCTCCAGTATGAAGCTTTATTAACCCCTTTTTAATTTCTCGACTAATTATTATCCGATGACTGCCTATTTCATCGGCAATCTCGGAATAATTCATGCTCTGTATATTAAATAAATGTGCAATAACTGTTCTATCTTCATAAGTTAGGTGTTTCCCATTGTTGTTTTCTGTGTTATAATTACATTGACACATATCGGGTCCTCCTTGTTTTGTTTGGTAGTTACTAACATTATAAAGGAGGTTACCCGTATGTGTCATATTTTTTTTGTCAAGTTTCCGTGCATTTAATTATACAATCTAGCAATCTAGCAAAATTAATATTTAATATGAATTAACTATTTATTACTTAAGTTTTTCTAAACCACTGATTAATATTTAAGACGAAGGATTATTACATCTCTATACCTTTCCTTGCAATAACTCCCTGTTGATAATAGTGTTTAATTTCTTTCATTTCTGTAACAAGATCGGCATAATCAATTATTTTTTGATCAGCCATTCTTCCTGTAATAATGACTTCAACATTTTTTGCTCTGCTATCAATTATTTGAATTAAATCCTTTGTTGAAAATAAATTATAAAAAGTTGCTATATTAGCTTCGTCTAGTATTACTATTTCGTATTTTCCCGATTTTAATATATTCTTTATTTTTTCAAAACCTTTTTTTGCAGAGTCAATATCTTCTTTAGTTGGTTCACCATTAATAAAATAATTTTGACCAAACTGTTCTATTTTGATATTTTTAATTTTTTTAAGGCTTTTTAATTCGCTGTATTTTCTGCCTTTTGCAAACTGCCCAATATAAACATTCAAATTTGCACCTACAGCTCTCATTGCTAAACCTAGTGCTGAAGTTGTTTTACCTTTTCCATTTCCTGTATAAACATGTACTTTTCCATTCATATAAATCCTCCTATAATAGTGATGAGTTCAAAAATATATCTAAATATAAAAAACTACCCTCCCAAAAGAGAAAGGTAGCTTATAATTAGTCAATTAAAAATATATAGACTAAAACTCCCATTCGTTTTCTCTAGGTCGGAGAATTACGATGTAACAATAATGGCAAGTCTTCTGGCTTCCAGTCATATTAAGTATTCCTTCCCACTTTATTAAAGCAGTGGAATAATATATAAACTCTGGTTACAGCTGCGACTACAGCAACGGATTTTCACCGCTTTCCTTATTAATTCTAATAAGAAACCATTATTGAAATATTATTTAATTTGAATCAAGTATAATATTCAAGCTATTAATTTACAAGATTTTATATATTTTAAAAAAGAAAACCTGAAGTTTTAACTTCAGGTTATAAACTTTATTTATGCTTCATCTTTTTCGTCTTTATTTGTATCTTTTTTTTCTTTTAAATCATCTAATTTAGAAACTAAGTTTGGAACTTGTTCAAATAGTTTTTCTAAAGACCCAGACTTTTTCTTGACTGGGATCATTTCTACATTACCATCTTTAATAACTAACATAGCGTCAGGAGCAATTTTACAACCGAGTCCACCACCGCCACCTTCAGATTGATCAGAGCTGTCTGCTCCAAAGCCGCCACCTAGACCAAATGAAGCTGTGATAATAGGTATGATTTTAAGATCATCAATTTCAATTGGATCTCCTACTACTGTTTCAGTTTTTAAAAAGTTGTCTAATTTACCATACATTGATTCAAGAATTTTTTCTGTACCTTCCATTATAACTCCTCCTTTTCTTTTTATAATTTTTTAATTATTTTTGTTTCTCTTGTATTTTATAATTTCCCAACCGATTTTAAGTGTTTTAGTTGAGAAAATAAAAATAAGTAATCTAAATAATAGTTGCCCCGGTGATATATATCCGGAAATTTTACCTTCTGCTTCATAAACTTCTTTTTGCCAGTCAATATCAATATTAACTGGTAATTTTGGGTAGATTCCTTTTAGAGTATGAAAATAAGCAAGAATGAGACCACTTTGATAGGGATCATCTAGCCCCAAGAGAAAATACAACTTAAATTGTTTAGGAATTAACATTTTCAAAATATCTCGGATAAAACGAAATACATGAAATATGTTTTCACTTGAAATTATATTTTGAGGGAAATCAAATTTTCGTTTTTTTGCTTCTTTTTTCACTTTTTCTTTAACTTTATTTTTAATATCTTCTTTTGTTTTGGATTTCTTATTATCTTTTTCAATTTTCTCTGATTCATCTTTAAGTTCCTTTTTAATCCCGAATATTTTAAAGTGTTTTTCTTCATGACCTTCTTTTTTTTCAAGAACAAGACTAAATATAATAGTCTTAACTACTATTTGGTATCTCAAGTTATCTTTATATGAAAATTGCAAAATATAATTATAAGGTATTATAATGAGGAACAAGGCTATGAAGACTATAAAAAGCAAAATATAAAGTAAAGTACTTAAAATCATCTTTGTTCCTCCTCAAAAATACTAGCTAGTTCAAAGAAAATATTGTTATTATAGTTTATATTATACCCTATATTAATAAAGGTGGCTATTATAATTTTGATATTTAATAATTTCTTAATATTTGTAATCTTTGAGTTAATATAAAAAGCAGATATTAGATTGTTGAGATTATAGATAATTAAAATTAAAATCAATATCATAATATCTGCTAGGAATACTTATTTAATGTTTTTTAAAACTTCTTCAATATATTCTTTGAAATCTTGGGCTGCTTTTATACATTCTTTTGTTTCATCGAGAGTTGGGTCATGCCAATAATCTGGATATCTAGAATCTATTGTATATTCATTCAATAAATCGGCATATTTTTTTAATTTTTTTGGGACGTCTCTTTTCTTTCCTATAACATTTAAAAGATATTTCAAGTCATGAACTTTTTCATAATGGAGTCTCAGATAGATAATATATGCTTTTAGATATTTTTCAGCAGCTTGTTGACAGTGAAAGCAAACTAAATCATAATATTTTCCATCATTATCAATAACAAATTCCGCAAGTCCTAAATCATTGTTAGCTTCATAAATCCATTCTTTAATAAAGTCAATTTTTTTGTTATCCATTATATTAAAATTCCTCTCATTATATATTTGTAGAATTCAGCAAAAACTCCTTGTTTAGAATACAATATTAAAAAATATCTATATACCCTCTCCTCTCTTAAATTTAAAGCATATAAACATTATCTAAAAAATTAACATAAAATGCAAGGAGGAAAAATTTTCTAATTAAAAAATATTCAATATTAATTAAAAAGCAAATAGCCCAGATTATTCTGGGCCATTTAATAACATTATAATTTTTCAAATTTATTTTATTACGTTTTCACCGCATAAAAAACAGTATTTTGGTGCAACGTTTTCAAAATTATCATATTCATGCTCAGGACTGTTTAGATAGTCCTTATCAATTCTACCATCAATGATTTCAATTACTCGGTCAGTTTTAGAAGCTATATGTCGGTCATGGGTTACTACTATAAAAGTTGTATCCAATTCTTTATTAATATCTCTAAGCAGATCATAAATTTTAGTTGAAGTTTCTGTATCAAGGTTACCTGTTGGCTCATCCGCTAGAATTAACTCAGGCTTATTCATCAAGGAACGTGCTACTGCAACTCTTTGTTTTTGACCACCTGATAATTTAGTAATCAACTTATTTTCAAATCCTTTTAAACCAACTAAATCTAGTAGTTCCATTGCTCTGTTTTCATCTTGATCAGGGTTGTTACTATCCCCTATCCAATTCGGCATCATTACATTTTCTACAGATGTAAATTCAGGTAATAAATGATGGAACTGAAATACAAAACCAATATTTTTATTTCGAAAGTCTGCTAATTGATCATCATCTAATTTATTAATTTGACTACCATTTAGATATATTTCGCCCTCAGTAGGATTGTCTAAAGCTCCTAATAAATTTAATAGAGTTGACTTTCCAGAACCCGAAGGCCCTATTATAGAAGAAAACTCTCCTTTTTTAATTTCTAGATTAATTCCGTGTAAAACTTCATTTTTCACTTCTTTACCATAAACCTTGATTAGATTTTTGGTTTCAATCATGTTAGGCATTATGAATCACCTCGATTGGATTTAATTTTGCAGAATTACGAGCAGGTATTGAGGCTGCAATCATGCCAGCTGACGTTGCAATAACAATTGAAATTAGAATAAAAGTTGGATTAATAGTTATTGGAAATAGTGGATCACCAGTTGCTCCACGAGTAAAGGTTACAAATGCTTGACTTAAACCTATTCCACTTAAGGCACCTAGTATAGATCCGGTAAGACCCAAGATAGCACCCTGTATAAGGAATATAATACCTACACGTTTACGTTTAGTTCCCATTGCCTTTAAGATACCAATCTGTCTTGATTTCTGTACTACTGAAACAGCAAGTACACTTGCTATACCAAGGGTAACTGCTATGATAACAAAGATTTGTATAATAAGGCTAGAGCTTGATTGACTTTGTAAAGCAGTTAAAAGCTGTTGGTTATTTCTCTGCCAGCTTTCTGCGTTGATATTATTAAATCTGTTCATTATTTGGTCAGCAACTTGGTCTGAAGCAAAGACATCAGAAATCTGAACTTCTATATTAGAAATCTGATCACTAAAATTAAATAATGTAGAAGCGCGTCTAATTGACATGAATATCCAGCTAGAGTTCAGTTCTTTTGAACCAAGATCAAATATACCTCTAACAATAAAGCGATCACTTACACCACCTGAGGTATTTAGTTTTAAAGTATCACCGGGTTGTAATTCTAGTTCATTTGCTAATTCAGTACCAATAATAATATTATTACCACCAATATCGGCTTGTCCATTCACTAAATTTTCGTTTATATTATAGATGCCATCTGCTTTATCTAGTTCGATACCTCTCATAACAACCTGCAAGTTTTTCTGTCCTCTTACAGCAAAGCCAGAACCATCTATTGTAGGAGATACTTCTGTTATTTGTTCTTCTTCATTTAGATATTCTTCTATTTCTCGCCAGCGATTAATACCACTTGTGCTGCTTGCAAAGGTAATGACTCTAGAATACTTATCTTCATTTACTACTAAAGGTCTTGGTATTTCATTTTCGGGTAATATTGTGACATGAGGAGAAGTTCCAACAGTTTGGTTAACTAAATCTTGTTGTAGACCACCAATTAAGGAACCGAGAAATACCTGTACTGAAACTCCTACTATAATACCTAATAGAATTAATAGGGTCTGAGTTTTTCCAGATTTTAAAAAGCGCCAGGCAACTTTAAATTCAAACCACATTTATATCACTCCTCAATCACAACAGTTTGACCAGCAGTTAAGTTATTAGGGTCTAAAACAATATCTCCATTGGCTAAACCCTGTTTAACAATTACTTGGTCTTCATAATTATCACCGATAGTTATATTTTGTCTGGTTGCTGTATCGTCTTCATATATATAAACATATTTACTATTACTATCTTCTTTTACATAATCTTGTGGAATTAATTTTACTTCTTCTCTTTTTTCACTAATTATTTCAACTGAAACTGACATATTTGGAATCAGTAATTCAGTACCTTCTAAAGGTTTTAAATATACATCTATTGTACCACGCTCGGGATCAACATTAGATGAAATTTTTGAAATTTCTACTTCGAACTCTCTGTTTGGATAAGCTTCAGGTGATACATAACCTTTTTTACCTACTGAAAGTAAATTGAGTTCTTTTTCATCAGGACTTATTTCAATCTGTAAATTTTTGGAACCAATTGTAAGTAAAGTCACTCCTGGTTGAACATATTCTCCTTCTTCTACAAATTTATCTAAAATAATACCATTGATCGGAGATCTAACCTTATATTTATTAAGATTAGTTTCAGCCCTATTAACAGCAGCTTGAGCAGAATTTATATTTTCTTCTGAGACAAGATACTGTTTTTGAGCAGATTGATAAGATACTTCTGCTCTTTTTAACTCCTCTTTAGCTTCTTTTACTCTATTATCACGGCTTTTTCTTAATTCAACTAATTTTTTTTCTAAAGTCTTTTTTTGTAATTTTAATATATTTACTTGATGTTGTTGGTTTTCGACTTTTATTTTTTCAATTGCATTATTTTCATATAGATATTGACGTCTTTCAAGTTCATCTACTGCATTTTTTATTTCCAATTCGGCTTGTTCAATTTCTACTAATAATGATTCATCATTTAATTCTTTAGCATTTTCCAATTTGATTTGAGCAAGACCAATTTGGGCTTTAGATTCCTCTATATTAGCTTCAGTTTGTTCTAAGGAAGCCTTTGCACTGTTAAGTTGAGCTAAAGCCTGTTCATAATCTGCTTGAGCCAGGTCATCGTCAAATTCAAGTAGACCCTCATCTTTTTGGACCGCGGCCCCTTCACTATATTTAATATTTTCTATATTTTCGGCAATTGTTGAACTAATCTGGATAGTTTTATGAGGTTTAACAATACCGGAAGCTCGTAAAGATTCTACTAATTCTGTATTTTTTACTGAAATGTAGTCGGTTATTTTAGATTCCTGTTGATTTTGATAGTAAAACCAACCTCCAGCAGCTAAAAGTATAATTATCATTAGTATTATCAAACTTTTTTTCATGATACCCACTCCTTATTTGCGTGATAAATCTATTCAAATATATTTATATTATATTATTAAGATTATATTTATAATAGGATTTATTAATGATTACTGATAATAATATTATAGCATATATAAAGGAAAATAAATAAAGTATATTACAATTTTTAACAAAATTTCATAAATAAAAAACCTCCGTAATTAATGGGAGCTTTGAATTATAAGTATTTATATTTATCTATGTATGTTTTTAATAATCTTCAAAATTATTAATTACTTTTTTCATTTGTTTTTTAGATAATATTTTTGGTTCACTAAAATTTTTTGTTCTGTAATAGAGTTCTGCACAGTATTCAACTACTTCTGATACGTTTAATGCTTTTTCAATGTTTTCTCCTACTGTAATCAAACCATGATTTGCCATTAATACTGCATTATATTTTTTACCCATTGCTTTATATACATTTTTAGCTAGTTTTTTACTTCCAAAAGCTGCATAATTTGCACAAGGTACTTTATAACCTGAGTATGCGATTAAATAATGTACTGGTGGTATTTCTTCATTAAGACAGGCAATTGTAGTAGAATAAGTAGGATGAGTATGGATTACAGCATTTACATCTCTTCTATTTTTATATATTATACGATGGAGTTGAAACTCTGTTGAAGGTTTCTTATTACCTTCAACCTTTTCACCTTCTAAATTCATAATAACAATATCCTCAATATTTATTTTTTTATATGAAATAGCGGAAGGTGAAATAGCAATTAAATTTTCTTTTCGATTATATATACTTAAATTTCCCCCTGTTGCCTTGGTTAAACCTTTTTCTAATAATTTTAATCCATATTCTTTTATAAACTGTCTTTCTTTAATTAATAGCATTTATATCAGTCCTTTTAATAAAGGATTTTCATTCTACTTCTACCTGTATTAAGCCAATTTGTTGGGTATTATTAGCAAATTCTTTGACTTTTTCAGTGAAAGAGTCACCTATAACCCATAAAGCATGGTATTTATAAAATTTATCATTAACGATATCTATAATATTTTTGAGGTTATCTTTATTTACATCCTTTAGAAGAATATATACATGTATTCTATTGAAGAAAAAATATATTTTCTTTTGAGCTTTTACACAATAAAGTTCTTCCTCAAAGTCAATTTCTTCAGGCGCAGCTTTCCAGCCATCAGTCGTCAAATTCTTAATTAGTTCTTGTTCATGATTTTTTAAAGTTGTTCTTTCTAATTCATCCATTTTATTTCTCCTTTTCTAAGGTTTGTACATAAAAGCCCACGGAACAATTATTTCTTGGAAAGATTTTCCTCCATGAAGGTAACGTGGTTCTTTGTACTTATTATTATTATTAAATCTGTGGTTAATAGTAAATCCATGATCTGAAAAGATAAGTACTGCTGTGGAAGCAGGCATATTATCTAAAAACGCAATTAAACGATTTTTAGTTTGAAAATTGATTTCTTTTATGAAATTTTTATAATCATCTTTGCAACTGTGTATTTTATCATCAATATAGGAGAATTTAATTATTTCATTGCAAGATTTTTGATTATCATCTAATGATTGATAGTTATTTATAATTGCATTTTGATTTGTTATAGTAATATTTAGTCCTGATTCTTTAAGGGCATTTATTTGTTTTTCCGTATTTGTTGGTGTTAAAGCAAGTAAGGAGTCTTCTTCAATTAAACGTAGTGACAATTGATTTTCTATTTCTTTTTTTATCAACTTCCAAATATCCCAGCGCATTCCATCTAATAGTAGACAGTAACCCCGATTAGCATTCATTTTTTTCATCAAAGAAGGATATCTTTCTTTTAATAGATAGACCAAATTATTACCCATGAATTTTTCATGGTCTTCCCCCATGATATCGCGACTATCGTGGAAGTTAGTAAATAGTTTTTGATAATTTCCTAAGGTCTGTTTTACTTTTTTATATTTAATTGTACTTGGCACTACATCCTGTACATCTAATTTTTCTGATAGTTGTTCTATTTTATAATAATCGTATTCAAGACTTGATAGATAGTCTGTTTGGACATCTTTCCATTCTTTGAGATCATTTATATTGTCTTTTGAATCAAGGAAACTAAAACTTCTTTCTAGTGAAAAATAGTGTACGACAATAGAATAATTATTATATTTATATTCATATAGATGGTCATTTTTTAAATTTTTTTGCTTATTTTTAACAGTTCCGATGAATTTTTCTTTTTCTCTTAAATTAAGATGGATATTTTCAACAATTTTTATAAATTGTATTAGCAGTCTTTTTATCATCTTTTGAGACAGTGGTTCTGTATCAATAGCTTCTATAACTTCTTTTATATTAGCGGGAGAGATTATATCAATCAGATTTTGAGAAAGGTCCAATTCATCAATTTTCTTCATTAGAGCTTTTTTGAGCTCCTGGTTTTCGTTACTACTAAAAATCTGTTCATTCATTTCTTTTAAAGAATTTTTTAAAGATTTGTCTTGTTTTAGTTCTTCTATTAAAACAGTACTGTTTTCAGGGATGATTTGAGTTATTAATTCTTCCAATCCTGCATTAATCTGGTAATATTTTTTCCAAGCAACTAAGGCAAAAAGCTTTATAAAAAGATTGATATCAGTATGCTTAATTATAATTTCTAATTCTGGGAACTTTTGTTTAACATAATCTAAGATAATATTTTTTTTGTTTTCTAGTTCTGTTCGATTGATATCTTCACCAAGATTCCCTTTAACTTTGACATATGTCCTATTATTAATCCCAGAACTTCCTTCCAACCATTCTTTAAAGATCTCTCTGATTTGTTGGACTGAAAAACTTCTGTTGATTAAATTCTCATAAAGGTCATCTAAACTTCTTTCAACCAGTGAAATATTACCTGATAGTACAGAATTAATTCTTTTTATTATATTACGGTTTAATATATTTGATAAATTTTCATAAAGATTTTTATTCAATTTAATATTTAGTAGATTTCTGATAGGCCTTGCGAATCTTTTTTTGCCAGCAGCTTCCATGTTATCTAAGTATACCTCAAGTTTTTCCTTATACTCAGGATTTTTTAATTTGTTTATATATTGTTTTACACCGGAATCGATAGTCTGTTGAATTTCTTTTTTAGAAGGAAGTTCAATAGTTTCACCAAGTTGAAACCCACAATCACAGACCGGTCTATCCTGTAATATATTTAAATAATTCTGATTACATTTCTTATTTAAACCTTTAGAAATTTTTCTATCTACTTTTACAAGGTCATCCCTGACAGATATTAATTCAAGGTCTGAAAAAGATTTTAGAATTTGGTAACCTTGTTTCTCTTTTATATCTAAAATTGGTTTAAAACGGTCATTACCTTTTTGTTTATTGTGCTCTTTTTGGTAAAGATCTATATATTTTTGTTTGAACTCTGAAAACTTTTTCTTAAATTCAGAGAAAAATTCACTATCATAAATTATAGATTCATCAGTTATAGAAACAAGAAGATTATTTCTGAAACTATTTATATCTGCATATTTATCCTCTTCTGGTATTCTTAGCTCAGGATGTTTTAGATAATTAACTATATTCCTATAATCATTTAAGTTATTATTTAAAAAGTACTTTATCTGTTCAATTTTGGTCAGATATGTTTCTATATTAGGCATATTTCTGTATTTAGAAGCAAATCTTTCCAATCCTTCTTCAGAGGAATAGCTTACCATAATTTCATCAAGGAGTTCCTTTACTTTGTTAATATAACCACTGATTTGATCTAAATTAAATTCTTCAAAATTACTGTCATTTTTTAATCTTTCTACCTGATAGGTCATTCGGTCTAAGTCTTTAGTAAGTTCATTTTTCTTTTGTATTAGATGTTTCCAGATACTTTGTTGTAATGGTAATGAAAAATGCCTTTTCCTATAACGGGGTGGTAATAATGAGCAGTCACTAAGTATAGCCTGAAATTCTTCGCTTATCAGTTCACCATAACCTATATATTTGATTCGGTTAAAGTTCCGAGCATTTAAGTTTTTTAAACTAATCTTTTGACTTTGGCTGTAGGCAGTAATATAACCTGAATAAAGTAGTGAATAGATTAAAAGTTTGAATTGATTTTGACTGAGTCCATAACTACCTTTTCTAAGTTTCCAGTATACTTCTTCAAGAGAAGTTTTCTCCTCCTCTAAATTATAGAATAACTTTTTGATAAGGGGATTTTGCTGCGGTTTTATGGTTAGTCGGACTCCGTTCTTTCTCTTTTTGACTAAACCCATCGGTTTCAAAAAAGCGTCAATGACTCCTAGAACACGTCCACTTATATCTTTAAGGTTATCAATATCACCTGAACTTATAAATTCATCTAGTACAGCATCCATGCGCTCAGTCGTTAAAACTGATTGATAGGGGTTAATCTTTTTATGGTCTGGGTATCTTTCTTCTAAAAGGGTTGCAACAATTTTATTTAAAAAGCGCTGAAAAGGTAAAAAACCTAATTCATCTAAGTCAATAATTGGTTCATTAAAGCCATTAACCACTTTTCCATTAAAGTAGGCATCCCTAAAAATTTTGCTAATCCTATCTATTTCTTCTTTAATTAGTGAATTGAGCTGTTTTTTAACTTTTTCACTTGTTTTAGAACTTTCAGTTTCATATTTTTCCAGTAGTATTATTTTAGCTAAAGCATCTTTTAAAAACTCTTTCTCTTTTAGTTCTTCCGGAAACCAAAAAGCAAATGAGTTTTTTTCTTCTTCCTCTAATTCCGGGATTAATACGTCTTTTAGATACTTTTTATCCTGTTTTACATCAAGAGCATAACTCATAATTAACATAAAATCTTCTTCATCATGAGTAAGCCTTTGAGCAGTTTGTTTAATATTATCAATCGAAATCTCTCTTACTGGTAAAAAGTATAGAAATCCTTTTCTTTCAGTATTCTGCCAGGTGACGGTTCTTTTTTGTCTATGATTTGCAAATAAATTATTTAGAGGTAAAAATTTCTCCTGGACCTGTTTTCCTAGTTTTGTAAAGATTCTTTTATCATTTTCGAAAAGATTGGATTTTATGTATTCAGTTCTTCTTTTGATTATTAAGTTTACATCAGCTTCTAAATCTATAAAATATTTATTGTTCTTTTTATCTTCCCCCTGTTGTTTTACAAGGTATGCTCCATGTTGATATAGTCTATTTAAGATATCTTCTACGTATTCATAATTAATTGAAGGGTCAAGGTCTGTTATTTTAACAAACAACATATTAGTAATATCTTTAACCGTATATTTTTTATCAATTGGTGAAATACTGAATAAAATTAGAAGTTTTATAATTTTCAGACCAGTTTTTTGGTCTTCTTCGTCGAGAAGAGATTTTATTTCTTGTTTATAATATTTAAATACTTTAGTATAGTAAGGATTGGTTTCCATCATTTCTCTTATTCTACCTACAAAATGATCAAATATTTTGTCGGCAGTTAAGAGGTTTTCAACAGGACTATCCATCATACTATCTATGTTTCGACTAGGATCTCCTTTTAATCTATAGTGAATAAAGTCGATGATTCCTCTGTGTTGGGAAAATAGTGGTTTTAGATTATCTAATAAGTCGATTGCTTTGGGATGAACCGGATATAGTTTAACAAAGTCTTCTTCTGGGAAACTTAAGGCAGGAAAAGAATCATTAAACTTTTGATAAATTTCTTTTACTTTATCAATTTTCCCTTTCTTTATTTCAATTAATCTCTTATTGATAAGTTCTTTGATATGTTGTCCTGTTAGATAAAACCGAGTTGGATAGCGATCTTTAATTTTGTTAAAAGCTTCGGGTGTAGTTTCCCCTGTCTTTTCTATTTCTTCCTGTAGAGTAGCCATTATCCAACAGGGCTGTCTTTTGGCATATTCACCTAAAAATTGCATAAATCTAATGTCTTCATTAAATCGACGTCCATCTGGTTTAGAACGTAGGAATTCAGAAAGCTCATCAATTAAAATGATAAGACCATCATATTCATAGTTATTAATTATATCTGTAATCTGATCAAAGATCTGTTGTCTATTATAACTAAAACGATAAGGTAAGTTTAACCTTTCCAACAATTTTTCAATTAGATAGAGGTTTCCAGATTTAAATAATTCGTTTTCTTTTATATTATTTTCCCTTAAGAAACTTTTTAACATATTTTGATGTTCACTTTTTATAATACCGGAAATTTTTTCAATAAATTCTTCTTCTCCTTTAAAGTTAATATTGGAGAGTTCATCTTTTTCATTTATAAATTTCATTATTTCTTCCATCACTATATCTTCAAGATATTCTTTATTGCTGTGCTCTACTAGAGAAAGGTTTATTGTAATATAATTTTGTTCTAAAACATCTTCAGATAACTGTTTTAGGCGTTTAGAATAATCTTTTTGGTTTAATATATGCTGCCAGGACTTACGATAGTTGAGTAAAAGACTGATTACACTTAATAGGTGTGATTTACCTGAGCCGAAATTGCCTTCTAAAAAATATCCTTTACCCTCTTGGTTTACTAGATCTCCGAAAAAAGAGAGTAAAACTGTTTCTACTTCAGCGGTAATGACAAAACTTTCGGTTAAAAAATCCCTTAATTTAGGATCTTTAATATCAGCCATTTGAACAACAGTTCTGACATCTTTTACATCAACAAGTTCTTTAATCTTCATCATTTTTGTCCCCCAGCTCTTTACTAAGTTTTTTTACAGTTCCCCATAATTTATTATAACCTTGATTATGATTTATAATTTCCTTGAAAAAAACAATCCCCTCTTCAATTAAACCGGATTTTTTAAAGATACTAAGCAAGGTAGCTTTTATGTAATAATCAGATGGATCATTACGAAAAGCTTCTTTAAGGTAATCAAGAGCACGTTCATACTCACCCATTTTATAGAGACTAAATCCGGCCTGTTTTATGGCAAAATCATTGCCGGGCTCTATTTCTAATGATTTCTTATATTCTTTAAAGGCTTCTTCATATTTATCTATCTTTTCTAATTTTTCAGCAAATAAGTGGTGCAAAAATACATTATCATTTTTGTCACCGACCTTTAACATTGCTTTTAGTTCTTTAACTGCTTTTTTAGGATCTTTGTTCTTCATTTTCAGTTTTAGTTTTTCTTTATATGCAAATTCATCTTCGGGTTTTTTATCTAAATATTTATCATAATATTGGGCTGCTTTTTCGTTTTCACCCATTTTTTCATAAATACTACCCATTAGTTTTTGAAAGGAAGTATTATCGGGATCTTCATCTAATTCTTTTTGGCATAAGTTTAAGGCATCTTCATATTCTTTTAGTTTAATTTTAGTTCTAATTATTCGGGAAGTTAGATAATTACTATTATTATTAAGTTCAGCCTGTTCAAAAAAATCAAGGGCTTTTTCATACTCTCTTTTATAAAAGTAAACATTACCCTTTACAATTAGGGCCCTAGAATCACCTGGTTTTTGGTTTAGTACTTCATCAGCAAGTCTTAAAGCTTCTTCCATTTTACCAATTCTTGTCATCGTATCAGCAAGACTTGACTTTAAGTATCTATTGTTAGGATAATCCATAAGAGCTGATTGTAATTCGTTTTTCGCTTCCTGATATTTATTTTTCTTTTTTAATTGAATTGTAGAATTCAAAATATCTTTAACTTGCATATAATCATTTTGAGCCATTTTAAAAACTCCTATCAGTTAAATAGTATTAAATCTTGTATATTATTATATCTATTAATGTCTATAATATCAATGATTAAATCTAATTGAAAAAATTGTAGATTATTTATTATTTTTACTTTTCATCTATAATATTGTAAAATATAAACAGACATTAAAATAATTATATATAGACGGGGGTTTTTACATGAAAGACAAAATTGATGATATTAAAGAAGATATGCAGGATTACATAGAAAAAGATATTTCCATTGATGAACAATGGATTGAAGATAAATACCCGATTGATATTGCAGAAGCTTTATCTGAAATGGAAGAAGATAGAGTGCATGAGGTAGTAAAACTTTTAGAAATAGAAGATTTGGCAGAAATTGTCGAACAATCAGAAGAAGAACTTCAAATTACTATTTTAAAATCTAAATCAAATGAAGAAATTATTGAAATATTTTCTCATATGGCGACTGATATTATAACTGATATTTTAGGAAATCTACCCATTAATATGAGTAAAAAACTATTAAGACATATGAAACAATCTGAAGCCGAAGTTTTAAAACAACTTTTAGGATATGATACAGAATCTGCTGGCGGTATTATGACCACTGAGTATATTGTATTCAATGAAAACCTGACAGTTGCAGAAGCATTAAATAAAATAAGGAATATTGGACCGAAAACTGAAATTATAGATATGATATATGTACAAAATTATAAAAAAGAGTTGGTTGGAGTTGTAGAATTAAGAGAAATCTTTAATAATTCTGATGATACCAATCTAAAAGATATTATGATCGATAATGTTATTTCAGTACTACCTGACGTGGACCAGGAAATAGTTGCCCAACAGGTAGCTAAATATGATATGTCAGCAATGCCGGTTGTTAATAAGAACAATAAATTATTAGGAATAATAACATTTGATGATATTATTGATGTAATTGAAGCTGAAAATACAGAAGATATGTTTAGAATGGTTGGTGTAGATGAAGAAGAAAGTATTAATAGTCCTTTCTTTAAGTCAATAAAGCGTAGGCTTCCCTGGCTTTTTATCAACTTAGGAACAGCGTTTTTAGCTGCATTTACAGTCGGTTTATTTGAAGATGTAATTGCTCGCGTGGCAATTTTAGCTGCTGCGATGCCAGTTGTAGCAGGTATGGGTGGTAATGCTGGTGCTCAAACTCTTTCCGTTGTAATCAGGGGAATTGCCCTGGGGGAAGTCGAGGATGAACGAAAATGGAAACTCGTAATTAAGGAAGGGTTACTCGGTCTTGTACACGGTTTAGCTATCGGAGTTTTAACAGGTGGAGTTCTCTATTTTATTACCGGTAATCCATATTTAGGAGTTATTATCTTTGCTGCTATGGTATTCAACTTATTTATAGCAGGTCTTTTTGGATTCTTAATTCCACTTAGTTTAGAAGCAATGGGCATTGACCCCGCTTTAGCGTCAGCTATCTTTTTAACCACTGCTACTGATGTCTTTGGATTCTTTGCGTTTTTAGGACTAGCAACTATATTTATTGATCTACTCATTTAATGTTTTAACAAAAATTAAAGAATATAGAAAAAAGCTAACTGGACCAGCAGTTAGCTTTTTTATTAAATATATTATATTTTTAAATAATTTATAGATAAATTGCTGCTCCTTGATCAACAATAACAGTGACATTTGAATGAGTTTGTAAAAGTGTGGAAGGTGTACAGGTATTAATCTGTCCACTTAAAGTCTTTTTTATTGCAGAGGCTTTACTTTCTCCAGAAGCCATAATAATAATTTTATCAGACTTAAGTATTGTTGAAATTCCCATTGTCAGTGCCTTTTCAGGCACTTTTTCTTTGCTATCAAAAAATCTACTATTAGCTTCAATAGTTTCTTCAGTTAAAGTAACAAGATGAGTTTTATCATTTAGAGTTTCGGAAGGTTCATTAAAACCTATATGACCGTTTGGTCCGATCCCTAAAATCTGAAGATCAATGCCGCCTGCATTTTTTATCTTAGTTTCATACTCGAGACATTCTCTTTCTATGTTATTTGTCATTCCATCTAAAATATGAACATTTTCTTTCTTTATATTTATATGATCAAAGAAGTTATTCCACATATAGTAATTATAGCTTTGTGGATGATCAGGTGGTAAACCATAATATTCATCCAGATTAAATGTAATTACTTTTGAAAAGTCTACCTCTCCTCTTTCATACATTTCTATTAATTCATCATACATTCTTAAAGGTGTACTTCCAGTTGGAAGTCCTAATACACTGTTTGGTTTCTCGTTTATTTGTTGTTTAACTAGATAGGCTGCTTTTTTACTAATTTTATTATAACTTTTTTCAATTAATACCTTCATCTTATCACCCTTATTCTATTAATTATCTTTAAGCTGCAATTTAATAGTTTTGATTTCAAAAAAATTGCATTTCAAAATTCAAAATATTATTTTGATAACTAACTTTATCCTTAACTTTATTTTCAATTAATATAATTGTTTCTGAGTTTTTATTTCATCATGACTTTGTTCTCTGCTTTTTTGAATACTTTTAATCTTTAGATGCCTTTAGTTATCTTAGCAAAACTATATGACAAATTATTTCCATAGTCAATATTATTATTTATCTCAATGTTTTTTGTTAAAAGAGGTCTATTTAAATTAAAATTTATTTTTTGTGGCTATAGTTTTACTCTTTTATTTAATAAACTATTCCAAAAGGTTGAGTAAGTATATCTCCTGCTCTGCTAGTTATTTTTGCTCTTATATAATTAGTTTTATACGAAAGAACTGAAATTTGAAATACTGTTCCTTCTGCAAAAACTTTATTTTTTTCACTTACACTGTCATAGGCTATCCATTCAATTCTTCTGTATTCACCTTCAATTGTGAGTTCAATTTTATTTTCTTCAACTTTTATATTATTTATATAAAATTCAGGCTCTTTTCCATTTCTGACTGGATTGTAGATATAGAAATGACCTTTTCTCATTCACTTTTTTACCGATTAAGTTGTATTTACTTTTAATAAAAATATATTATAATGTCCTCCTAAATCACGAGGTATTGAATGCATGTCATCATTAGCAAATCCCCAAACCGGTTTATAGGGCATTAATTCAAATAGGTTTTATCCCAAAATTCTAAGTCATTAGGATATCTATTGTTTTTATTAAAGATTTCTTGCCCTATTAGATTGTCATAGCTTTGATAGTAATTAATATACCATTCTTTTGATTTTTGGTATCTGCCTGGATGAAAGAAAACTGCTAAACCATTTCTATCATGTATTTCATTTAAAACCTCTATTTCGGGTTCAGTTTCTCCAGAAAAATCATTAAAATAACTTCCGATATGATGTGTATTACTAATTTCAGAACCATTAACCGGGGTAATGTTTAACTTTTTTTCAAACGAATTATCAATATAATTTGACCAGGGCCAAGTATATCTATTGTGATCTGTTATAGCCAAAATATCATAATCATTGAGATTAAAAGCAGAAATTACCCTTTTAACTGAATGATATCCATCACTCTGTTCAGTATGGGAATGTAAATTAGCCTTGTAATAATTAATATTTTCCCAATTGATTTCTTGATAAGGATTTATTATATTTTGTACAGAATTTAATTCTGTATTTTGACTATAAATATGACCTGGAAAGAATAAGAAGAATGTAATTAATAATATTATCAATATATTTTTTTTATTCATATGAAGTTTTCTAAGCATAGTTTTTCTCCTTAAAAAAGGATGGTAAGATTAATACTCACCATCCTACTTAGTTTGAATCAATATTTATCATTCTTCAAATGAATTTCGTTCTTGTAACCCCCACTCTTCATTTCTTGTAATTAATTTATATAAACCAATAAATCTCCAGATAGAATTAATTTGTTTATAACCCAAGTTTTCTAAAATTGCTGTAAAAGATAAAGTAATTAAATCTTTCGTTTTTTCATATTTTCTAAATGTCATTTCTTCAAATAATAATGAAGTTAAGGATAGTAAAATTCCCAGCATTATACTTGAAAAAAGAAAGAGCAGTACTACTCCCTCACCGCCAATTCCAAATATAACTGTTAGTATAATTGAGATATATCCAAAGACTTCTAGTATAGGACCTAATAATTCAATAAAGAAATAAAAAGGGAAAGCAACTAAACCACTTGTTCCGTAATTATAGTTAAAAAACATCTGAAAATTATAAAACAGACTTTCACCTAAGCCTTGATGCCACCTTTTACGTTGCTTGCCCAAAGTTTTTAATTTTTCAGGTACCTGTGTCCAGCAGACTGGTTCAGGTAAAAAGACTATTCTATATTTTCTTCCACTTTTGTTCATTTTTCTATTTAATCTTAAAACTAATTCCATATCTTCTCCAACAGTATTTGTATTATAACCACCAGCTTTTATTAGATGTTTCTTTTTAAATACACCAAAAGCACCTGAAATAATAAGTAAGCTGTTTAAGCCAGCCCAACCTACTCGGCCAAATAAAAACGCACGTAAGTATTCAATAACTTGCATTCTAACAAGATGTTTTTTTGATAGATTTACTTTTTTAACTTTTCCGTTTTCTACTTTACAGCTGTTAGCTATTCGAACTGTTCCCCCAGCGGCAACAACACGCCAATCGTTTACGAAAGGTTCAACTATCCTTAGTAGAGCTTGGCTGTCAATTAGGGAATCAGCATCAATATTACAGACTAGGGGATAACCAGCCACGTTTACCCCAGCATTTAACGCATCTCCCTTACCGCCATTTTCCTTGTCAATTACAACTAAATTAGGATAAGAAAGTGATTTATAAATATTTTTTATTTCTTCAGTTTCAATATCACGAGTATATTCTCTATTAAAGGTTTTTAAATTAAAGTCTTCTTTTAACTTTTCGATGGTATTATCGGTTGAACCGTCATTTACGACTATTATTTCAAATTCGGGATAATTTAACTTTAATATAGACTTTATATTTTCACTAATAGTTTCCTGTTCATTATAGGCGGGAACAATAATACTCAAAGGTTTATAAAATTCACTACTAAAGGTTTTATCTATATCTAGGAGATCTTTTTTTAGTTGATTTTTTCTAATTGAAAAAAATGCGACAAAGTTTAAAATGATATATGTAACATTGATAATAACAAAATATACAATTGCTATATAATCAACGGTTAAAAGTATATTATTGAACATTACTGCCCCTCCTGCAAGTATTTAAAATTATGTTGAGCAAATATGTATTCACACATTTTAGCACCTGGCTTGTTATTAATTATTATTTCTCTCATAATATCAATTTTATTCATTTTCCATAATGATCGGGCAGCATAATAACCTACCCACCAATTTTCATCTTTTAATAATCTAACTAAATAAGATGAATATTGAGCAGCTCCAATTTTACCTATATATTTAGTACATTGGCTTCTAATAACCCAGTTATCACTTTTTAAAAATTTAAGAAGATCAGCATTTACAGGTTTCCCAATTTTAAATAATGTTTTGAAAATATGTATTTTTATTTCAGGATCTATATTTTTATCTAGTAGTTTTACTAGTACTTTAAGGCTCTTTTCATATCTGAAAAAGCCAAAAATATCTACGAAAACTGATAGCACTTTAAAATCTTCTGATTTAAAGTTATTTATGAAGTAACTCTTACTGTCAAAATATAGATTAATATATTTTATTAAATCATCACACATTTCTTCCCCAAAATTCACAAGGAGTTCAGTAATTGCTTCATAGGTCATATTGGATTTATTAAAAAGAGCTTTAATAACAGGTTTTAAGTATCTTGTCTCACCTGTTTCAGATATAGCCCAAGCTGCTGTTATAATATTAAGTTTTTTATTTGAGTCGAATAATTTAGCTATATTATCTAAAGAATCACTATCTCTAAGTTTCCCAAGAAAAGATGCAGCCCTTAACTTTTCTTTTCGATTTTTGGATTTTAATTTACTACGGTAATATTCAATCAAACCAATTCTATGTATAAGTGTTTTTATTCTTTTAAATTTTTTACCTTCATATTTTTTTAAATATGGATTGAAAAATTCCTTTAGAAAAACGTAATTTATATCTCCTGTAAAATAATTTGCAGCTTCTTCTAAATTAATATTTTCTTCCATATAACTGCTTATTTTAGCTGAATATTCTTCTTGAATAGTTTCAATTTGTAATTCATTATATTTTAATTTCAAGTGAAAAACAATTAGAATTAAGAAGATTAATATAGCTGAAAATGATAAAAAATATATTAAAATATTTAGATAGTTTATCATAATTTCAGCTCCTCTCCTTAAACAATTATATTACAAATGCTTTTCTTTTAAATATTATAACAGTGAACTGCTTGTCATTGATATACCGAGCTTCATAGTCGCTTGATCTTATGGGACACAAGATGAATTTCACCCGCAATATCGATCAAGTTACCTAGTCGGGTAGTCCGTACCCACTACTCCTATCTTGTTACAGACTCGGAGATACTTTTAATTAAAAAGTTTAAGCTACAAA
>CAJXKY010000035.1 GCA_913055675.1 uncultured Halanaerobiales bacterium | reverse complement strand
ATTGATTTCATCTTTTTTAATATCTTCTTCTTTATTAAACAATAGGATTACCTCCCGATAAATTTTCTAGGGTTTTTAGGAACCCCGTTAACCCTGACTTCATAATGTAAATGTGGCCCAGTGCTTTTGCCAGAATTTCCTGTTAATGCAATCTTCTGTCTCTTATCGACTTTTTCACCTTCACTTACATTGATTTCATTAAGATGAGAATAATATGTACTGTAACCATGACCATGGTTGATTTCAACACTCCATCCATAACCACCGTTCCAGCCTACAAAAGTGACTTTCCCCGGTGCAGTTGCCAAGACCGGTGTATTATACCACACAGCAATATCTAATCCTTCATGATATTCTTGTTGGGACGACATTGGATCAATTCTCCAACCAAAATTAGAGGATATATAACTCCCACCATCGTCTGCCAATGGCCATATTTTAGGAATTGAATTCTTCATATCTTTATACTCTATAGCACTATCTCGGAGTCGTTCTTGAACATTTCTTTGTTCTACTACTTTTTCTTCAACAAGTTCTAGATTAGAATGCATTTTATCGATAAGATTATCTGTATCATGATAATATAAATTTAATTTGCTTCCACCCATAGGCACTCCTTGGTTTAGTATACTATAATTATAATCCAAAATGCTGGTTATTCTAATTTGATTATTTGGTTTTTCTTCATTATCATTGGTGTTTTCACCTAAAATATTTTTAATTTCCTGATTATATTTTTTTAGTTTTCTTAATGTAGTTCTCAGTTCTTCTGTGTTTTGGCTCAATACAAGTAAATTTTTCTTTAAATTCTTGTTTTCTTTCTGAAGCTCATCAACATCCACACTGGCTTTATATTCTTCAAATTTGTTTTTTGTAGCTTTGTATTGAGTCTTATAATAGTAGTAATTGCATGAAACAACACCGATTCCAATAATTAAAATCAAAATGATGAGTATGGGCAAATAACGATGTAAAGAAAAATTTCTGATTTTATTTTGGGTAGAAGATGGTGTTACAGTTATGTGCAATTTTTCGCCTAAAAACTTTTTAATTTTATCCCATAGGGAATCATTCATATAATACCCCCCATATATATGTTTTATTATATAATACTAAAGTCATTTCTTTTTATAGCCATTAAAATACAAACTGAGCAATAAATATCGCTACAAATATAGATGGCAAAAGGTTCCCAATTTTAATTTCGGCAGAAAGCAGTATATTAAATCCAATTGCCATAATCAATAGTCCACCTGTAGCGGTCATCATGGCAATTACATCTTGATTTAAAAAATTCTGTGCCCAGGAAGATAATAAAGTTATTGATCCTTGATAAATTAGCACTGGTATACTAGAAAATATTACTCCAATACCGAAAGTTGCTGAAAAAGCTATGGAAGCAGTTCCATCTAATAGCGATTTCGTAAATAAAATTGAAGGATCATTATTTAAACCATCCTGTATAGCTCCCATAATTGCCATAGCTCCTACACAATATATCAAACTACTTTGAACAAATCCCTGGACAAACAATCCTTCATCACTACCAAATCTTTTTTGGATGTTTTCCCCTAATCTTTCTAAAGCGTTTTCAACACCAATTAGTTCTCCTATTATACCACCAATAACTAGGCTAAATATAACTACCAAAGTACCTTTTGTACTCTCTACAGATAAAGCCATTTGTAAGCCTATTATTAAAACCGCCAAACTTATGCCCTGCATTACAATATTTTGATACTTTTCCGGTAATTTGCCTTTCACTGAAAAACCCAGGATGCTTCCTATTATTATTGCTATTACATTAACTATAGTTCCTATCATCTGTGTTAACCCCCATTGAACATATTCATCAACTCTTCTTTATACTCCCTTCTTGTTAAGGCAACAAGTAGGTCATCTTCTTTAATTAAAGAATCACCTCTGGGAACTAAACTTTCATCACCTCTTAATATTGTAACTAATACAGATTCTAATGGTAAATCAATCTCCCTTAATTTTTTGTTTACCAAATCACATTTTTTATTAACAGGAATTCTAACAAGTTCAATTTTGTCATGGTTCTTATTTAATATTACACTCAGATCTTGAATGGTCATTTCTTGTTCAACTAAAGCTGCTAATATTGAAGAACTACTTACAGCTACATTCACACCTAACCAGTCAAAAAGTCTTTCATTCCCTGGTGTATTAACCCTTGTGAATGTTCTTGGAACATCAAATTTTCTTTCTGCCATCTGACAAATGACCAAGTTATCTTGATCATCACCAGTTACTGCCAAAACTACATCCGCATCATTAATTCCAGCTTGTTCTAAAACATTTTCATTTGTCCCGTCCCCACAAAAAACTTTTACTCCATATCTTTCTTTTAATGCTTTACAACTTTTATCTTTATTTTCTACTGCATGTACTTTATAGTCTTTCTCTAATAACTCCTTAATTAAATAAGATCCAACTTTCCCTCCACCTACTACTATCACAAACATCTTTTCACCTCAATTAGAGATTGTTTCACGTGAAACAATTGTATTTTAATGTCTTATTCAAGTTTGTCTAATATACTTTCCATTTCCTTATAATCTTTACAATTTATTGTAATCACTTTTTTGCTAACTTTATCTTTAATATCTACATCTACATCTAATTTATCAGCTAACAATTCTCTAGCTTTGATCCATTTAGGTTCCAATTCTTTCTTTTTTTTCTTGTATTTTTTGGTTTTATTTTTATTTGAATGCTTTTTTACTAATTCTTCAGTTTTCCTAACAGAAAGGCCTTCTTCCGCAATTTTTTTTGCCAACTCTGCTTGTTTTTTTGCTTCTAAAGTTAATAATGCCCTTGCATGGCCCATGGAAATTGTTTCACGTGAAACAAATTCTTGGACTGATGGGGGCAAGTTTAACAAGCGCAAAGTATTGGCCACTGCGGAACGACTTTTAGAAACTCTTTCCGCCACTTTTTCCTGGGTAATATCAAATTTTTCTATCATTTTTTGATAAGCATATGCTTCTTCGATAGGATTTAAATCTTCCCTCTGTAAATTTTCAATAAGAGCAACTTCCATCATTTCCTCATCTTCAAAAGTCCTTATTATTGCAGGGATCGTGTTTAACCCTGCCATTTTAGCTGCTCTCCAGCGCCTTTCGCCAGTTACAAGTTCGAATTTATCATATTGGACTTCTCTAACAGTTACTGGTTGTAGTACTCCCTTTTGAGCAATAGAATTTGCTAACTCCTCAAGTGCTTCCTCAGTAAACCTGTCTCTAGGTTGAAATGGGTTTGGTTTAATTTTATCTATATCTATATCTTTTATTTCATGCTCCCGTTTTTCACCTTGGCTTTTAGACAATAAGGCATCTAATCCTTTCCCCAATCTCTTTTTATTCACGCTCAATCACTTCCTTTGCTAACTCTTTATAGGCCTTAGCACCACGAGAACTAGAATCATAGGTTACAATAGGTTCACCAAAACTTGGAGCTTCACTTAATCTTACATTTCGTGGGATGATTGTATTAAATACATCATCACCAAAATAATTTTTAACTTCCTCTATAACTTGACTAGATAAATTAGTTCTAGCATCGTTCATAGTCAAAACTACCCCCAATATTTGTAAACCCGGGTTTAAATTGCTTTGAACTAGCTCAATCGTTTGCATTAGTTGCCCTAGACCTTCTAAAGCATAGTATTCACATTGAATAGGAACAATTAAATAGTCCGAAGCAGTTAATGCATTTAATGTCAATAATCCAAGAGAAGGAGGGCAGTCAAAAAATATGTAATCATAATCTATATCAGATTCTTCTATCTTTTTTTTCAACCTACTTTCTCTTGACATTAAAGAAACTAATTCTATTTCAGCTCCAGCTAAATCAATATTGGATGGTAATATATGAAAATTATCGTGCCCTGTTGGTTGAATTATATTATTAAGGGGAGTGTCATTAATCAAGGCATCATAAATACTATATTCTAGATCCGCTTTCTCTAAACCTAAGCCACTAGTAGCATTACCCTGGGGATCAACGTCTACAATTAATACTTTTCTTTCATTATCAGAAATACTAGCCCCTAAATTAATGGCAGTAGTGCTTTTACCCACACCGCCTTTCTGATTCACGATTGCAATTTTCCTTGCCAAATAAATAACCCCCTTATTCGTTTTCATCCTTTTTCTTAGGTATCTTTATATCATATCTAATAAAATCATCTTTATCTTCTTTTTTAACATTTACTTCTATACCAGCTTTCCTAATCTGGTCAATAGCAGAATTTAATGTATTTTTTAATAGTCGAGTATCTTTATAAAAAGTTTTAACCTTATTAGGCTCTTTATCTTTATTTAAATATTGATTAATTCTCCTATTTAAACTTCTTACCGAAAGATTCTTATTATCAATTTCTTTTATCAAAGCTTTCTGTTTTTCATTATCTTCTATTTTTAGTAATGCACGAGCATGTCTTTCAGATAAATTATACTTTCTTATTAAAGCTAATATTGGTTCTGGTAACCTGAGTATCCTTAATTTGTTGGCAACAGTAGATTGACTTTTACCAACTTTTTGTGCTAATTCAGTCTGACTTAAGTCGAATTTATTCATTATACTATAATAGGCAAGCGCTTCATCTAAAAAATTCAAATCCTGTCTTTGAATATTTTCTACTAATGAAATTTCAGCAACTTCCTCTTCCTTATAATTATTAACAATGGCAGGAACCTCTTTCAAATCTATCATCTTAGCGGCTCTTAGACGTCTTTCGCCTGCTATGAGTTGATATTCTCCTTTATCTTCTTTTACAATAAGTGGTTGAATGATACCAAAATTATCGATGGATTCTGCTAATTTCTTTAGATTGTCTTCATCAAAGTCAGATCTAGGTTGATGAGGGTTAGGAACAATTTTATCAATTTTAATCTTTTCTACCCTATGTTTTTTATTCTTGCCTAAAAATGGTAAGTCCATTTATTTACCTCCATTACTTTTATAATTATTCTTTGTAATTTATACTTTTCCTGCCTAAAGAGGACGTTTTTTAGGAATGCCAGCTTTTCTAGGGTATTTATGTCCTATAATATCAGTACTTTTGAATTCTAATACAAATCTGTCACCTTTAAGAAATGGAATATCTAACTCATAAATATTAATTAATTTAACATTTAAAATATCCAGGGCTTTTTTAGAATTATCAAGTTCCTCTTTATAAGAAGGTCCTTTATATAATAATATTTTCCCTTCATCCTTACAAAAGGGAACTGTATATTCTAATAAAATATTTAAAGGAGCAACAGCTCTAGAAGTGACAAAGTCATACTTGTGTCTATAGTTCTTATCATGAGCTAAATCTTCAGCCCTTTTATGAAAGACTTCAATATTTTCATAAAGGTTCAGTTCAATCTGTAACAATTTTAAAAAATTGACCTTTTTTAAGTTTGCTTCTACTAAAGTTAAATCTAAATCTGGATTTATTATCTTAAAAATAAAACCGGGGAAACCTGCCCCGGTACCTATATCTATAACTTTACCCTTGATATCTGCTTTAAGAAAAATACCTGCTGAATCTAAAAAGTGTAATTTTACAATTTCTTTTGGCTCAGTGATTGAAGTAAGATTATACTTTTTGTTTTCAGAAATTAAAAATTCTATATATTTATTTAATTGGAAAAGCTGTTCTTTTGATAAATCTATTTTTAACTTTTTAAATCCTTTTTTTATTAAGGTATTCAATCCTTTATTCTTCATCTTTGTTTTCTCTTTCTTCTTGCTCTAAATAAATCATTAAAACTGATATATCAGCAGGAGAAACCCCGGATATCCTTGAAGCTTGACCTAAAGACCTAGGTTTTATTTTCTTTAATTTTTCTCGCGCCTCTAATCTCATGTTTTCTAATGAACTATAATCAATATCTTCGGGAATAAGATTGTCTTCCATCTTTTTAAACTGTTCAACCTGTGACATCTGGCGATCAATATAACCTTTATATTTAGTCTGAATACTAACTTGATCTTTAACTTCGCGACTAACTTCAGGTAATTCTGGCGCAAAGAATTTCAAGTCATCATAGTCTACTTCGGGTCTCTTTAAAATTTTGGCTAATTTCACAGGCTTTTTCAAAGCCCCACTATCTAAACTTTTCAATTTCTCCCGATTTTCAGGAGTTGGAGTCACTTGATAATCTCTTAAAAACTCAAGTGTTCTTTCAATATCCTTTTTCTTATCCAAAAACATTTGATATCTTTCTTCAGATATTAATCCTAATTCATAACCAATTTCCTTGAGTCTTAAATCTGCATTATCCTGTCTTAATAATAATCTATATTCTGCTCTCGAAGTCATCATTCTATAAGGTTCTTCAGTTCCCTTAGTAACTAGTTCATCTATAAGTACTCCAATATATGCTTCAGATCTATCTAATATTAGCGGTTCTTTGCCTTTTAATGCTAAAGCTGCATTAATACCAGCTATTAAGCCTTGACCTGCTGCTTCTTCATAACCGGAAGTACCGTTAATTTGACCGGCCGAAAAGAGACCATCAACCTTTTTAGTTTCTAGGTTCAACTTAAGATCATTAGGATTAATGCAATCATATTCAATAGCATAACCAGCCCTCATAATCTCAGCATTTTCTAGACCCGGAATTGTACTTAATATTTCATATTGTACATCTTCTGGCATACTAGTTGACAAACCCGAAATATAATATTCACCAGTTAATTCACCTTCAGGTTCTAAAAATAGTTGATGTCTACCTTTATCAGGGAAACGTACTACTTTATCTTCAATCGAAGGACAATATCTTGGTCCTACACCATCTATTACACCACTAAAAAGAGGAGTGCGCATCTTATTATCTTGAATGACTTCATGAGTTTTATCATTTGTATAAGTTAGATAGCATGAAACTTGGTTCCTTTCAAAAGGTGGTGAATCAAAAGAAAATGTTAATCCTTTTTCTCCTTCCTGCTCATGCATTTTAGAAAAATCAATGCTTCTTTTATTAATTCTTGGTGGAGTACCGGTCTTGAATCTTCTTAAATTAAAACCAATCTCTTCAAGAGATCCCGATAATTTATTTGCAGGATATTGCTGATTAGGGCCTGCATTAAAAGTAGCTTCCCCAATTATAACTTTTCCTTTCAGAAAAGTACCGGTAGTTATTACTACCTTTTTGCCTTTGAATAATATTCCTGTTTTGGTAACTACTCCCTTTATTTCGTCGTCTTCAACTACTAATGTTTCAGCAATTTCTTGTTTCAAATCTAAATTTGGTTCTTCTTCCAGAATTTGTTTCATTCTCTGGTGATACTTCTTCTTATCAGCTTGACCCCTTAATCCATGTACTGCCGGACCTTTAGCCGTATTTAACATCCTTATTTGCAACATTGTTTCATCCATATTACGAGGCATCTCACCACCGAGAGCATCGATTTCTCTCACAATATGACCTTTACCCGGCCCTCCCAATGAAGGATTACAAGGCATAAAGGCTACATGATCAAGATTTACAGTCAAAGTTAACACATCAAGTCCCATTCTTGCTGGAGCCAATGAAGCCTCACAACCCGCATGTCCAGCTCCGATAACAATAACATCATACTCTTTTTCAAATTTTTTATTATAATTGTAATTATTTTCCATTAAATACACTCCTTACTATTTACCTAAGCAAAAATCGCTAAAAATTTGGTCTATAATATCATCAGTAACGGTTTCTCCAGTAATAGAACTTAAATAGAATAAAACATCTTTTAAATCAATTGTTAAGAAATCATAAGGCATACCATTTTCTAATGATTGCTCTACTTTTTCTATTGATTCAAAAGCTTTATTTAAGGCGTCACGATGTCTTACTTTAGTTACCATTACATCACTATCTACATTAATTTGTTCTTGAAATATCTCTTCTAAAATTGTATTTTTTAACTCTTCCATTCCTTTTTCTTCTTTTACAGAGGTCCAGAGAAGAGGATGTTCTTTAAACTGTTCCTCAAGTTCATCAAAATCAATATTTTCATCTAAATCTGTTTTATTTACTACTACAATAGTGTGTTGTTCTTTAATTAAATTATAGACTTTTATATCTTCTTCAGTTAAACCTTGGCTGACATCAAGCATCATAAGTACTAGATCAGCTTTTTTTAAAGATTCTCTTGTTTTTTCAACACCAATTTTTTCTACAACATCTTCAGACTCTCTTACACCTGCAGTATCAATAACTTTCAATGGTATTCCATCTAAGTTAATATATTCTTCAATTACATCTCTTGTAGTTCCTGGAACATCAGTAACTATAGCTCTATTTTCTTGTAATAAATAATTTAACAAACTTGATTTCCCCACATTGGGTTTCCCAACTATTACCGTTTTAATACCTTCTTGATATAATTTTCCTTGTTTAGCTGTTTTGATAAGTTTTTGTATAGGTTCTTTTATTTCTTTTAATCTTTCTTCTAATTGATTAGAATCAAACCCTTCTATTTCATCTTCCGGGAAATCTATAGACGCTTCTAAATGAGCTAATAGCTCCATAACATCATCTTTAACTTTATTAACTTTTTCAGAAAGTCCACCTTTAAGTTGTTCCATTGCAATACTTAAACTTTTTTCAGTCTTTGAATTTATAACATCAATAATTGCTTCCGCCTGAGCCATATCTAATTTCCCATTCATAAAGGCACGACGTGAAAACTCTCCTGGCTCAGCCATTCTAGCACCATGTTCTAAGGTTAATTCCAAAACTGCTTCAAGAGGTACCATACCACCATGACAGTCAAATTCTAAAACATTTTCTCCTGTAAAAGAACGTGGCTTTATCATAACTATAGCCAATACTTCATCTACAGTCTTACCTGTTTTTGGGTTGACTACATAACCATGATGAGCTGTGTGAGAATCAGCTTCGTAAATATCAATTCCAGAGGAAGCTTCAAATATTTTCGATCCAATGTTAATAGCATCTGGACCACTTATTCTTACTTTACCTGTACCCGAAGTTCCGAAGGGAGTTGCTATTGCTGAAATAGTGTCTTCCTTCATATTAGTCATTTTAATAACCCCCTTTAAAAATATTAAACCCAGCAGGAGACCACCTACTGGGCTTTAAATGTTTAATTAACTATAATTAATTGTTATAGTATATCATTCCTAATTAACTGTTTCAATCATAACCTTTCTGAATGGTTCCTCGCCTTCACTATATGATCTTACTCGAGAATCTTTCTTTAGGGTTATGTGAATAATTCTTCGTTCATGTGGAGGCATAGGCTCTAAAACAACTTTTCTTTCTTTATTTACTGCTTTTTGAGCTAATTTACGTGCTAGTCTTTCTAATGTTTTTTTGCGCCTCTCTCTATAACCTTCAGCATCAAGAATAATTCGGTAGTACTCGTTAGTATTTTTATTTACCACTAATGAAGTTATATATTGTAAAGCATCCAGGGTTTCCCCACGTCTCCCTATAACAATTCCAAGATCAGGAGAATGGAGATCGTAAACTACCTGTTCTTCATCAGTTTTTTCTTCTATAATATTAAGATCAACATCAATATTTGTTTTACTAAAAACCTGTTCTAAAAATTCCTTACCTTTTTTAATAGGATCATCTTCAATTATAATTTCTATTTCAGCTTGCTTTTTTCCAATAAGTCCTAAAAAACCTTTATTCCCTTGTTCCACAATGTTGATTTCCGCCTGACTACGATCGATATCTAAATCATCAAGCCCTTTCTTAATTGCTTCATTTACTGATTCAGCTTTATATATCATCTTTTTCATTACTGTTCAGTTACCTCCTTATCAACATCAATTGACTCTTTAGAAATTACATACTGTTGTATTGCGGTAAATACTGTGGAAGTAAACCAATATAGTAAAATACCAGATGGTAATTGGAATCCTATGAATATAATAAAGGCAGGCATTATCCACATAATCATACTATTTTTGCCGCCACCACCTTGCATTTTCTGTGTAACATATGTTTGAGCGATCATTGCAAGCGCATTTACTAATACAATTGCAACATCGGGTTCTGCTAACGAACCATTTGTCAAAGTACCTATCCATAAAAATGAAGCATCATTTAAAATATCACTTAAACTTAAAATTGCCCTATAAAGCGGGATTAAAATTGCTAATTGAAAAATCATTGGCAAACAACCAGCAGCAGGATTAACATTATGCTCTTTATATAAATCCATCATTGCTTCCTGTTGTTTTTCTTTATCATCTTCATATTTGTTTTTGATTTTATCCATTTCGGGCTGTAAATCTTGCATTGCCTTCATTGATTTAGTCTGTTTTGCTGTCAAGGGGTATAACAATAATTTAATTATTAATGTAAATAATATTATAGTTACACCATAATTATTTACTATTCCATTCAAAAACATTAAAGCTTCGACTATTCCATTAATCAACCAACCAAACATATTTTTCTTCCTCCTAAATAATTATTTTAGTGGATCATACCCTCCAGAATTAAAAGGGTGGCATTTAGAAATTCGTTTTATGCTTTTAAATCCACCTTTAAATGCACCGTATTTTTTTACCGCTTGATATGAGTACTCTGAACAAGTAGGATGAAATCTACATGTTTTTGGCGTCCAGGGAGAAATTACTTTCTGATAAACTTTAATCACCCATAAAATCAATTTACTCATTATACTCACTTCCCCGAATTTTTAAATAAATCAGCCTTTTTGAAAAGCCTAGTTAAATCATTCTTGATACCATCAAAATCCAAACTGTTCACTGGGTTACGTGCAATAATAATCATATCATAACCTTTTAAACAGCAGTCTTCTAAAAATCTACGAATAATCTCCTTTAAACGCCTTTTTAATTTATTTCTAACTACTGCTTTTCCAATTCTTTTACTAATGGAAAAACCATAGCGATTTATCTCTTTCTTATTTGGATACCAATATATCACAAGATAACGAGATGCAGTAGATTTCCCCCTATTAAAGACTTTATTAAAATCTTCTTTCTTTTTAAGGGTTTTCAAAAAAACATCCTCCTACAAACTTAGTTTAATAAAAAAATATTATAATATCAACTCTCATACGGTTTAAATTATATGTTATTTATCCACTAGAGTCAAGAAATATTATATATACATTAAATAATGAAGCTTTTGAAAGAGTATTAACCTCATTTTTACCAAAAATCATATTATCCACAAGTTTAAAGCTGTTAATTCTTGTTGAATAATTGTTGATAATCTGTTAAAATATTAATGATTAACGATAATTAAATATATGGTAAATTTCTATAATAACTATTATAACTTCAATAATAGGAATTTACAAGATTTACACACCCTGTTAATCAATTTATTCACATAGAATTGCTGTCCCATCCACAATTTTCCTAGTTATCCACACGTTTATCCACATTTATTCACAATATGTTGATAGATAATCAGATTATAAACAGTATGTGGAAATTTATTTCTAGTTTTTAACAGGTAATTTTTATAAAAATACCATTTTCACTTTGTTTAAAGCAATTATAAGTAACTATTTTCTGTGGATAAGTCAGGTTGTTATCCACAATTCTGTTGATAACTCTATATATTGGTCACTGTTTGGGGATAACTATTGTAATTATACGATATTAACTAAATTTTTGCAGGAGGTATATAAATGGCGTTTTCCCAAGAAGAATTGGAACATATTTGGAACCAAACTCTAAATGAAGTAAAAGATAAATTAAGTAATCCAAGTTTTAAAACCTGGTTTTCTAATACAAAACCGGTAGATATGAAAGATGATAATATAATGTTAATTGAAGTTCCTAACGATTTTATCAAAGACTGGATTGAAACTAGATATAATGATCTCATTACAGAAATTATTCAAAACTTGACCGATACAAACTTAGAATGCCGTTTCTATACAGAAGAGGAACTTAAAGAAAAAAACCAAGAAGAAGAGGAAGAAGAAATCGAGGAAGATAAAACTGAAAATAATAATGATAAAAAAACAAAAGAAAAGGATAAAGAATACAATATAAACACTAATCTAAATCCTAAATACTCTTTTGATTCATTTGTTGTAGGTAATGGTAATAGATTTGCCCACGCAGCAGCTTTAGCTGTCGCAGAAGCACCAGCAAAAGCATATAATCCTCTTTTCCTATATGGAGATGTTGGATTAGGTAAAACACACTTGATGCAAGCAATTGCACATTACATATTGAAACATAATCCTGATAATAAGGTTGTTTATGTTTCTTCTGAAACTTTCACAAATGAATTAATTAATGCTATTAAAGATGATAAAACCGCTGCTTTTAGAGATAAATATAGAAATATTGATATTTTACTGGTAGATGATATTCAGTTTTTAGCAAATAAAGAAAGAACTCAAGAAGAATTTTTCCATACTTTTAATTCATTACATGAATCAAATCGTCAACTTATAATTTCCAGTGATAGACCTCCTAAAGAAATCCCTACTTTGGAGGAAAGATTAAGATCGCGTTTTGAATGGGGTTTGATAACTGATATTCAAAAACCGGATTTAGAAACAAGAATTGCTATTTTAAGGAAAAAAGCAGATATGGAAAACTTAAAAGTACCAAATGAGGTAATTATCTATATTGCTAATAATATACAATCAAATATTAGAGAATTAGAAGGTGCTCTAATAAAGGTCATTGCATATTCTTCATTAGTAGATAAAGAAATTGATGCAGATCTTGCTGAAAAAGCACTTAAAGACCTAATTGTTGAAAATGAAGAACCAAGAGAAGTAAATATTGATTTAATCAAAGATGTAGTAGTTAATTACTATAATTTAAAGAAAGAAGATATGACTTCTAAAAAAAGAACTCAAAAAATTGCTTTCCCAAGACAAATAGCAATGTATTTATCAAGAGAACTAACAGAATTATCTTTACCTCATATTGGTGAAGAATTTGGAGGTAGAGATCATACTACAGTAATCCATGCATATAATAAAATTGAAGAAAAAATCAATGAAGATGACGAATTTTCTAAAGTAATAAATAAAATAAAATCTAGAATAAATAACTCTTAAATTAGCTTGTTGATAAAGTTGTTAACTGGTTGTGGATTAATTGTTAATAGATTTAATATGTTAGTATGTGTATAACCGCCCAACTATTATGTACATCTTATCTACATAGCTTCTTTCTTTTATAAGTAGGAATCAATACCCTTTTACACAAATCCACACTCCCTACTACTACTACTACTATTTTAAATAAATAAATAAATAATTATTATTTCATTTTTTTTGTTAATAAGTATCTATCAAATAGGAGGTTAGATGATGAATTTTAACATTGAAAAAAAAGATTTCTATCAAGAATTGAATATTACACACAGAGCTTGTGCTTCAAGTAATACAATGCCTATTTTAAAAGGAATTCTTATTGAAGCTAAAAAAGATAAAGGATTACATCTAATGGGAACTGATCTAGAAATTGGAATTGAAAATTGGGTACCTGCAAATGTTAAAAAAGAAGGTAAAATAGTTTTACCGGCTAATCAATTAAGAAATATTATTAGAGAACTACCCAATGAAAAAATAAATTTTGATGTTGATCTGGAAAGATATAGAGCTAATATTACTTGTTTAAATTCACAATTTACTATTAATGGGTATAATCCTGAAGAATATCCACAATTACCAGATGTTAATATACCGACAGAATTAGAAATTCCTTCTACAAAATTAAAAAAAATTATTAGTGAAGTAGAATTTTCAACTTCAAGTGATCAAACTCAACCTGTATTAACTGGTGCTTTAATGGTATTAGAAGATAATCAAATTAAAATGGTTTCAACAAATAAATATAGACTTGCGTACAGTAAAATTAAAAATCAAAATGATATAGATGAAAAATTAGAGTTAATATTACCTGGAGCTACAATTAAAGAAATTAGTAGTTTATTAGAAGAAGAAGGAACCGTTAAAATGAAAGTTAATGAAAATTATGCTAGTTTTAATTTCAATGATATAATAGTTGTATCTAGATTGATAGAAGGAAAGTTTCCTAATTTCGAACAAGTAATCCCCGATAAAAAAAATACAACTATAAAAGTAAATAAAGAATATCTGCAGTCTGCTGTTAAAAGAGCTTCTTTAATTGCAAAGCTTAACTCAAACATAGTAAGCCTAAAAAGTAAAGATAATAGTTTAATAATTGAATCAGAAGATTCAGATTCAGGTAGTGCTCACGAAGAAGTTCCAATAACTTTAGAAGGAGAAAATCATAAAATCAGTATTGATGCTTCTTATTTACTTGATGTTCTTAAAGTATTAGAAGAAGAAACTGTTAAATTAGATTTAATTGGGTCTTTAAATCCACTTGTTCTAAAAAAAGAAGATTCTGATGACTATATATATTTAATAATGCCAATTAGACCTGGTAATGAAGAAAATGAAGGAGAGTAATATATATAATGGAAAAGATTAAAATAAATACAGAAACAATAAAATTAGATCAATTTTTGAAATGGGCAAATGTTGTAACCACAGGTGGGGAAGCTAAAGAATTGATACAAACAGGCCAAGTTAGAGTTAATAATAAAATCGAAAAAAGAAGAGGCCTTAAACTTAAAGATGGAGATTTAGTAAATATTGAAGGGTTTGATGAGACTTTAAAAGTGAGCGGATAATATTATGTATATAGAAAAATTATTATTAAAAAACTATAGAAATATAAATAAAACTTATCTTGATTTGAATAAAAATTTAAATATATTTATAGGTAATAATGGACAAGGTAAAACAAATTTATTAGAAGCAGTTTATCTTATTGCTACTACTGAATCACACAGAACAAATAGAGATAGTGAGCTTATTCAATGGGATAAAGAAAATGCCTTAGTTCAATTGAAATTAATAAAAAATAATTATGATCTAACAATTTCATATAAAATAGAGGGCAGAGATAAAAAAATAAAAATTAATAAAAATCCTCTGGAGAAAATTTCTGATTTAGTAGGAAATCTTAATGTAATACTTTTTTCTCCTGAGGATTTAAAAATTGTAAAAGGTAGTCCAAGTAATAGGAGAAAATTTTTAAATTTAGAAATTTCCCAGGTTAATCCATATTATTATCATATATTAAAAGAATATAACCATATTTTAAAGCAACGAAATAATCTCTTAAAAAAAATGTATAATAAAAATAATCGAGATCTTAAATTATTAGAAGTATGGGATGACAAACTTGCAGATAAGGGATCCAAAATTATTTATAAAAGATTTCAGGTTTTAAATAAGTTAAAGATTCTGGCCAGATTAGCTCAAAGAAAATTAACAGCTGGTAGTGAAAATTTAAATATAAAATATGATAGCTCTTTAAAAGTAAATAAAAAAAATGAAAAAGAAGAAATTAAAAATATATTCTTAAATAGTTTACAAAAGAAGAGAGAAAAAGAATTTGAAAGAGGATATACTTTATCTGGTCCACATCGAGATGATTTAATTTTAAAGATTAATGAGATTAATGTTAGAAAATATGGTTCTCAAGGCCAACAGCGTACTGTTGCTTTGGCTTTAAAATTAGCAGAGTTAGAATTTATGAAATCAGAAAGTGGGGAGTATCCAGTTTTACTTTTAGATGATGTCTTTTCTGAATTGGATAAAAACAGAAGAAATACATTGTTATCGATTATAAATGAGAGAATTCAAACTTTGATTACCACTACTGATTTAAAAGATATAGATAAATTATTGCAAAAAAACAACAATAACATATATAATTATAATGTTAAAGATGGAGTTATTGAAAAAAGGTAGGTGAGTTTTTTGTTTTTACATATAGGCAAAGGACATATGATTGAAAAAGAAAATGTAGTTTTTATTGGTGATTTGGAATCAACAATGGATTCGGAAATAACTAATGAATTTTTTGATATAATCAGAGAAGAGGGTTTTATAATAAATTATTTTGAAGATGAAGTTAGTTCTTTTATTTTAACAGGAGAAAAAATATATTTATCAATAATATCTTCAACCACTCTTAGAAGTAGAATGGAAAAGATTATTTAGTAGAATTGGGGGAATGATGATGGCAGAAATAGAAAAAAGTAGATATGAAGCTGAAAACATACAAGTATTAGAGGGCTTAGAAGCTGTTAGGAAAAGACCGGGTATGTATATTGGTTCGACAAGCATCGATGGTTTACTTCACTTAGTATATGAAGTAGTAGATAACAGTATAGATGAAGCAATGGCTGGTTATTGTGATCGTATTGAGGTAAACATAAAACCAGGTAATATTGTGACTGTTATAGATAATGGTAGAGGTATACCTATTGAATCTCATCCAAAAGTAAATAAACCTGCTGTAGAAGTTGTTATGACAACACTGCATGCTGGTGGTAAATTTGATAGTGAAGGATATAAAGTTTCAGGTGGTTTACACGGAGTAGGTGTTTCAGTAGTTAATGCTTTATCGGAATGGATGACAGTTGAAGTTAAGTGGAAGGATGGAAACATCTATCGTCAAAAATATAGACGCGGTATTCCTGCTTATGATCTTAAAAAAATAGGTAGTTGTGAAGTAGATCGCGAAACAGGTACAAAGATAACATTTAAACCAGATAATGATATATTTGAAGAAGTAGATTTTAGATATGACAAACTAGTGCAAAGATTTAAAGAAATGGCATTTTTGAATAAAGGTATTGAAATCAAAGTTACTGATGAAAGAAATGAAGAAAAAATTAAAGAAGATCAATTTCATTATGAAGGTGGAATTGTTCAATTTGTTAAATACTTAAATAAAAATAAAAAACCTTTATTTTCTGATCCAGTTTATATTGAAGAAAGTGGAGAAAAAGCAGATTTAGAAATTTCTTTTCAATATCATGGTGGATTTAAGGAAAGAATATTTACATTTGCTAATAATATAAATACTAGGGAAGGTGGAACCCACCTTAGCGGTTTTAAAAGTGCTTTAACAAGAACAGTAAATGGATATGCTAGAAGTAAAGGCCTTCTCAAAGAAAAAGATGATAATTTAACAGGTGAAGATATTAGAGAAGGAATTACTGCAATAATAAATATTAAACTGGAAGAACCTCAGTTTGAAGGTCAGACAAAAACCAAATTGGGTAATAGTGAAATAAGAGGTTTTGTTGATTCAAGTCTTTCTCAACATCTCAAAACCTTTATGGAAGAAAACCCTTCGGTAGCAAAAACTATTGTAGAAAAAGGTATAAAAGCTGCCAAAGCTAGAAAAGCTGCTAAAAAGGCAAGAGATTTAACTAGAAGAAAAAATGCCTTATTTTCCACTGCTTTACCAGGAAAATTAGCTGATTGTTCATCACGAGATACAGAAAATACTGAGTTATATATAGTTGAGGGTGATTCAGCTGGTGGCTCAGCTAAACAGGGTAGAGATAGGAATTTTCAAGCAATATTACCTTTAAGAGGTAAAATATTAAATGTTGAAAAAGCACGTTTGAATAAAATATTAAATAATAATGAAATAAGAACTTTAATTACTGCAATTGGAACTGGTATTGGTGAAAATTTTGATATAGATAATAGTAGATATGGTAAAATTATTATAATGACAGATGCAGATGTTGATGGTGCACATATTAGAACATTACTTTTAACCTTCTTTTACAGGTATATGAGTCCCTTATTAGAACAGGGTATGATATATATAGCTCAACCGCCCTTATATAAAGTTAAGAGAGGTAGATCTGAAGAATATCTATACAATGATAGAGCTTTAGAAAAATATGCAGATGAATATGAAGATCAAAATTTCTCATTACAAAGATATAAAGGTTTAGGTGAAATGAATCCTGATCAATTATGGGATACTACTATGGATCCTGATAACAGAATAATTCTTCAGGTTCAAATTGAAGATGCTATTATGGCAGATGAAACCTTTACCACATTGATGGGAGATAAAGTTAGTCCTCGCAGGGAATTTATACAAGACCATGCCCAAGAAGTAAAAAATCTTGATATATAGATAAAGGAAGGTGTAAAAATTGGTTGATGAGTTTGGAAATAAAAATGTTGTCCAGGTAGATATAGATGATCAAATGAAAGAAGCATTTTTAGATTATGCAATGAGTGTTATAGTTAGTAGAGCCCTGCCTGATGTAAGGGACGGGCTTAAGCCTGTTCACCGCAGAATATTATATGCACTGCATGATTTAGGAATGACTCCTAATAAATCACATAAAAAGTCAGCGCGTATAGTGGGGGAAGTTCTAGGTAAATACCATCCTCATGGTGATACGGCTGTATATGATACTATGGTAAGAATGGCTCAGCAGTTTTCATATAGATATCCATTAGTGGATGGACATGGGAATTTTGGTTCTGTTGACGGTGATTCTGCTGCAGCAATGCGCTATACAGAAGCTAGAATGTCAAAGATAACCACTGAATTATTAAGAGATTTGAATAAAAATACAGTAGATTTTATTCCTAACTTTGATGATAGTTTACAAGAACCAGATGTTTTACCATCCCGTTTTCCTAATTTATTAGTTAATGGTAGTTCAGGTATTGCTGTTGGGATGTCAACTAGTATACCTCCCCATAATTTAGTCGAGGTAATTGACGGCATTATAAGAGTTATTGAAAATCCTGATATTGAATTAGCTGAATTAATGGAAGTTATTAAAGGTCCTGATTTTCCTACAGGTGGTTTAATAATGGGGAAAGGATCAATTTATAAAGCATATAAATCAGGTCGAGGTAAGATAACTGTTAGAGCTGAAGCAGAAATAGAAGAAAATGAAGCCTCAGCAGATAGAATAATTGTTAATGAATTACCTTATAGAGTAAATAAAGCTCGCTTGATTGAAAAGATAGCTGATATGGTTAGAAATGAAAAAATAGAAGGTATCAGTGATATTAGAGATGAATCTGATAGAAGAGGATTAAGAATTGTAATTAAGATAAAAAGAGGTTCAAATCCTAAAATTGTACTAAATCAGTTATTTAAACATTCTCAACTTCAAATTACATTTAGTATTATTATGTTAGCAATTGTTGATAATGAGCCTAAAGTATTGAATTTAAGAGAAATAATAGATCACTATTTAGAGTTTCAAAAAGAAGTAATAACTAGAAGAACTCAATATGAATTAGATAAAGCTGAAAGTAGAGCTCATATATTAGAAGGATATATGATAGCTTTAGATGATATTGATGCTGTAATTCAGATGATCAGAGAGGCACCTGATGTTAATAATGCCCGCGAACAATTAATGGGTACATATGATTTATCTAAAAAACAGGCCAATGCAATCTTAAGAATGAGGCTACAAAGATTAACTGCTTTAGAAAGAGATAAAATTGATACAGAATATGCAGATTTAAAAGAAGATATTAAATATTATAAAGAAATATTAAATAGTGAGTCAAAACTATTAGAAATTATAAAAGAAGAAATCCAAGAAATAAAAGATAAATATGGTGATGAAAGACGGACAAAAATATTAGATCAAACAACAGATTTAGATCTAGAAGATTTAATAGAAGAACAACAAGTAGTTGTAACAATGACTAACCAGGGCTATATAAAAAGAATGCCTGTTGAGACTTATAGGAGTCAAAGAAGGGGTGGAAAAGGCATAATAGGTACTACCACCACTGAAGATGACTTTGTTAAGGATGTATTTATTACATCTACTCATAACTATTTCTTGTTTTTCACAAATAAAGGATTAGTTTATAGGTTAAAGGGATATCAAATACCTCAGGCAAGAAGACAATCCAGAGGTACTGCTATTGTAAATTTATTACAATTAGAGGAAGATGAAAAGGTAAGTTCAGTTATACCAATAAATGATTTCGAAGAAAGTAAGTATCTTACAATGGCCACTAAAAAAGGTAGAATAAAAAAGACTCCTTTAAGTGAATATGATAGCAATTATACAGGTATAATTGGTATTAACTTACAAGAAGATGATGAATTAATTGAAGTAAAAAATACTAAGGTTGATGAAAATATAATATTAATAACCCATCAAGGTAAAGCTATAAGATTTAGTGAAAAAGATATTAGACCCGTGGGAAGAGCTGCCCAGGGAGTAATGGGTATTGACCTAAAAGAAGATGATTACCTAATAAGTATGGGAATAGATTCTGAAGGTAGTGATCTGTTAGTTATTAGTGAAAAAGGTTATGGAAAAAGAACTCAAGTTAAAAAATATAGAAAACAACAGAGATATGGAAAGGGAATTATTACTTTAAACATTACTGAGAAGAATGGTCCCCTCGCTGCAGGTAAGGTAGTTAATGAAAATGAAGAAATTATTATAATAACTGCAGAAGGAATAATAATCAGAACAAAAGTAGAAGAAATTTCCCAAACAGGCCGTAATACTATGGGAGTAAAAGTTATAGATGTAGAAGAAAATGATTATGTAGTTTCTGTAGGAAAATTTGAGCCTGAAGAAATGGAAGATGAAGAAGAAAATGAAAAAGAAATGAAAGAAGAAACCGAGAAAGAGTAATTAAAATAAGTGTAAATATAAAACCTAAAACCCCGTCTTAAACCTTATTTTAGACGGGGGTTTTATCAATAACTTAAAATTAATTATTATTATTCCTTTTTTATCCTTGACATTTCAGCCTCTCGATGTTACTATAATTAAGGTCGCGCTGTTGAAGAAACGTGATTTGGCAGCCGATTTTTATATTTAAATAAAGTTTTAGAACCTTGAAAAGTGAACAGCAGACCCTGACAGTTCTTATTAAGTTTCAAGTTATTACGTTTAAGAATTTTTATAGCGATTAAGCTATAGGAATCAGCTTTTCATTATTAAAATGGAGAGTTTGATCCTGGCTCAGGACGAACGCTGGCGGCGTGCTTAACACATGCAAGTCGAGCGAGAAAGCTACCTTCGGGTAGTAAGTAAAGCGGCGGACGGGTGAGTAACGCGTGAATAATCTGTCCCTAAGTTTAGGATAACCTGATGAAAGTTGGGCTAATCCTAAATGATCTATAGCAGTGGCGACACAGCAATAGCAAAGGTGGTTTACCATCGTTTAGGGAGGAGTTCGCGTCGGATTAGCTAGCTGGTAAGGTAACGGCTTACCAGGGCGACGATCCGTAGCTGGTCTGAGAGGACGATCAGCCACACTGGGACTGAGACACGGCCCAGACTCCTACGGGAGGCAGCAGTGGGGAATCTTTCGCAATGGACGCAAGTCTGACGAAGCAACGCCGCGTGAGTGAGGAAGGTCCTTTGGATTGTAAAGCTCTGTTGCCGGGGAAGAAAGTTAGTGTAAGGAAATGTGCATTAATTGACGGTACCCGGTGAGGAAGCACTGGCTAACTACGTGCCAGCAGCCGCGGTAATACGTAGAGTGCAAGCGTTGTCCGGAATCATTGGGCGTAAAGGGTACGCAGGCGGATATACAAGTCAAATGTGAAAGGTGTAGGCTTAACCTACAGACTGCGTTTGAAACTGTATATCTTGAGAGCAGCAGAGGAAGGCGGAATTCCTGGTGTAGTGGTGAAATACGTAGATATCAGGAAGAACACCAGTGGCGAAGGCGGTCTTCTGGGCTGCATCTGACGCTCATGTACGAAAGCTGGGTTAGCGAACGGGATTAGATACCCCGGTAGTCCCAGCTGTAAACGATGGACACTAGGTGTTGGAGGTTCGAATCCTTCAGTGCCGGAGTTAACGCATTAAGTGTCCCGCCTGGGGAATACGGTCGCAAGACTGAAACTCAAAGGAATTGACGGGGGCCCGCACAAGCGGTGGAGCATGTGGTTTAATTCGATGCAACGCGAAGAACCTTACC
>CAJXKY010000034.1 GCA_913055675.1 uncultured Halanaerobiales bacterium | reverse complement strand
TTCTTTAAGCTTTTTTTGATAATAGTTATAAGCGACCGGGTTTTTGATTCGACCGTTTTTGTAACTACCAATTTGCTGTAAAGACAGGATATAAAAGGCATGATTAAGGTCTCGGCAGCCATATATTTTAGAAGTTGTATTTCGAGATTTGCCCGAACTATATTCTACCGGTGCAAGTCCTGCATAACGAGCTAATTGGTCAGCAGAGTCAAAACGATCGATATTTTTGATATTGGAAATAAATAAGGCAGCTAATTTAAAATCAATACCTGGCATAGTAGTAAGCTTATACTGACTATCTTCTACTGATTTTTTCAGTAGATGATTTATTTCTTCAAGATTTTGCCTGATCAGTTTTAACTGTTTGATGAGCATCGGTATTAAAGATTTTCTGGTTTCAGTAGAAATATCTTGAGGTTTATCCTTATCTACCAGAGAAAGGATATGAGAGGCTTTATCATTAGAAATACTTTTGGCTTGTTTTTTCAAAAAGTTATTTAATCTTTTTTCACCAATATGCTTTAATTCATTTGGATGAGGGTATTTATTCCAAAAGGCTAAAGCTGTTTTGCCGAAAGGATCACTGAAAAACTTCTTATACTCTGGATACTGTTGATGAATGAGGTTATGTAATCTGTTTTTAACCCTGGTTTGTTCTTTGACTAAATTCTTTCTTTGGTTGTTAAGCTGTCTAATAGCCTTAAAATTGGCGTCATTTTTGATGGTAGGGAGTTTATCATATTCAGCCAAAAGAACGTTTGCAATAGCTTCTGCATCAACTTTATCGGACTTATCGGGTGAAGTGCTTTGCTTTCTTTCTCTTTTAGTTTGAACAGGATTAACTTCTTTAACAGTATAGTCTTTTTTAATTAACCATTGTGCGAGTGAATGGCCTAGTCCCTGGGTATCTTCGAGTCCAAAGACAAGTTTCTCGTCGTTATGGATAAGTGATTTAAGCTTACTGAGAAAGGAATCAAAATCAGCAGTATTATTGGAAATTTGAGCAAAACCTATTTTTTGATGGAAACAGTTGATAACAACTGCTGTGTGTTGTACTTTATGAGTATCAACACCAACAAAAAGATAATCTTGAGGATTATTCATCTTGTTTTAACTCCTTTCAAGTTTTATAAATCATCATCAGGCGCGCCCTATTGTAATAGCGTTAAAACCGCAGCGTTCAATTGACGTCTCTGATGATGTAAATCAGGCAGGTGGCAGTCTTATTTAAAGCGTTACTCTGAATATTCAGAGCCGCAAGGACATTTATAGCCTGACCTGCCTAGAATAACTTTTTAAATAGACAAAACGAAATGGAATACACATGTTTCTAGCGTTACTCTCAAAAAAGAGAGCCGCAATGCATTCCATCTCGCATAAATAATTTTATCAAAAGATGGAATGATTAACAAATTTTCGATTTGAGGGGAGGATCCTCCCCTCAAAAATAACACAATAGGAAATTTCATATAAATGAACCTTGAGATAACAGTATTGATAATAATACAAAAAATGAACCTATTTTCCTTGGAAGATTTGTTTGATCTTCAAGGAAAAACGAAATTGGAACTAATTTTTGAAGACATTGACTTAAAACCTGCTGTTAAATCTTTAAGCACTAATTGTTGAAGGTCAGAACATAGGTTACACTTTTTTAATGGTTTATAGGGTTCAGAACTTGGGTTACAGAAATAACTAGTTATTTCGACATTTTAATGACTATTAAAGTCCATAACATAGGTTACAGTTTAATCAACCGTTAACTTATAAGGTATTGTAAAAAGGCTTTTCCATTGACTATCATATATTCTAATCATGTGTGAATCAGTACAAATCGTAGCTACTACATATTCATATTTTAAAGTTTTTGGCATCTTAAAAGTTTCTCCAAAAATATTTAATTTTAAATCACTTCTGATCAACCTAATAATATGAATAAATCCATCAGTAATTGGAAGATCAACTGGGATTTTATAATCGTCTTTAAAGATCTCATTAGTTAATCGGTCTTTTTTAAATACTTCATTAGGTGTTTTTCCACCCAGGGGACTATAGCGGTAATTATTATTATGGTATTCAATAAATTCATCTGAATCTTTGCAGAATTGATTAAAGTTTTCAAAATTAACTTTACGAAAGAAGTTTTTATCTAATGTATCATTAAATTTTTCTATATAACCATTTCTCCAGGGTTCACTCACAGGAATAAAGATAGGTTGAATACCATTATATAAACACCACTTAATAACAATACTAAATGAACGCGGATAACGATTGCTGCCCCGAAAAGATAAGGCGTTATCGAACTGAATATAATCTGGTTCACCAAGCTGTTTGCAGGTTTTTATGATCCCTGCAAGAGCTTCTTAGCCGCGTTTATAACGACTGGGACTTATTAGAACCCGTCTAGTATAAACGTCCATAATATTAAAGCTGTAAAAGCGTCCATCTCCTGTTATATATCTTGGGCCCCAAAAATCAACTTGATGAACTACATTAGGACCACAAATCGGCAAAGTAGGATAGGGAGTTCCTTTTTTGTGGTATTTAGATTTCTTGACAATCAAATTATTTCTTTTGATAATCCGCTTTATGGTAGATAATGAAGGAGGTTCAACTCATAAGCGCTGTAATTCCCAATGAATTGTTTGTGGTCCAATACGAGCATATTTTTCTTCCATAAGTTCTTTACGGATTTTGATTACTAATTTTTCTAGATCTTCATCAATATTAGTAGGATGCTTAGGAGCTTTAGAGCGATCTTTAAACCAATTTTTATTACCAGAGTCATAGCGGTTTTTCCATTTATAAAACCATTTTCTGCTTTGATTTAAATTATTACAAATCGAACTTACCTTTTTACCAGAAATATAAAGTTGAACAGCCTTAATCCTTTTTTGTTCTGATTCAGTCATCTAAATCACCTCTAATAGTGATTTAGACATTGATAAAATGTTACCTATGTGTTGAACCTTTTTAGCATTAAAAATTAAGAAAAGTGTTACCTATGTCTTGACCCAAAAGTGTAACCTATGTTCTGAACCTTATCAGGTATCTTTTAAAATGGCTTAAAGATTATGCAGAACCAAATCTAAGTCCAACTACATATGATGGATATCAGATGATAGTAAAAAAAACATCTTATTCCAGCTTTTGGCGCAATGCAATTAGATGAATTACAACCTATTCATATCCAAAGTTATCAATCTCATAAATTAAAGGCAGGTAGAAGAGATGGCAAAAAAGGCGGGTTGTCAAAAAAGACATTGCTACAACATCACAGAGTATTAAGTAAGGCTTTAAAACAAGCAATTTTATGGCAATTACTCTCATATAATCCTGCTTCTGCAGTTAAAGCTCCTACGTCCGAGAAACCTGAAATAGAGGCAATGACATTAAAAGAAGTTCATAATCTACTAGAATTAGCAAAAGATAGTTGGATGTATTATATTATATATGTAGCTGTTAATACTGGTATGAGAAGGGGGGGAATTTTGGGGCTAAGATGGCAAGATATCAATATTAACAACAAATTTATAAGTGTCAGACAAACCATTGCTAAAGCTAATAATGAAATCATCTTTAAAGAACCAAAAACCAAATCAAGTAAAAGAACAATCCGAATAGATAATGAGGACATAGAAAAATTTAATGAAGTTAAAGAAAAACAAAAAGAATATGCATCAATATTTGGACCCGATTATAACGAACATAACTTGGTTTTTTGTTATAAAGATGGATCTCCTCCGTTTCCTGATACTGTAACTAAAAGGTTTACTTCTTTAGCAAAAAAGGCAAATTTAGATAATTACAGGTTCCACAATTTAAGGCATACCCATGCTTCTCTAATGTTAGAATCAGGTGCTCAAATGAAAGTGATACAGGAAAGACTTGGACATTCAAATATCACAACTACTATGGATACTTATGCTCATTTGCAACCAAATATACAAAAAGAAGCTGTATCTAAATACAAAAAACATCTCAAAAATGAATAAAATAAATAATATACAGGGGATTGAAATTAAAAAATTCCCTGTATTTTTTTATGCTTAAATATGTTCGTTAAAAAAATTAGCAGGATTTTAGCAGGATTTGGGGTGAAAACAACAAAAAACCCGCCTCTCGGCAGGTTTCTAAAAAGGGCATAAGCCCTGTTATTTCAATGGCGGAGAGACGGGGACTCGAACCCCGACACCTTTCGGCTTCACCGGATTTCAAGTCCGGCTCCTTAGCCAATTCGGACATCTCTCCATTTTTGGCACATCTTAAATTTTACTATATTATTACTGTGATGTCAAGGTATATGTGGAATTCATTTTTATTTTTTTAATCTATTACATCCATACCCATGTATGGTCGTAGTACTTCGGGGACTGTCACAGTTCCATCTTCGTTTTGATAATTCTCTAAAATAGCTGCTACAGTTCTCCCTACAGCTAAGCCAGAACCATTTAAAGTATGCACATACTTTGTGCTAGCATCTGGTTTAGGTCTATATCTTATTCCAGCCCTTCTTGCTTGAAAATCTTCAAAATTACTACAGCTAGAAATTTCTCGATATGTCTCATAGGCTGGCATCCATACTTCAAGGTCATAGGTTTTGGCAGAAGAAAAAGTTAAATCTCCTGTACAAAGAGTAGCTTTTCTGTATGGTAGCTCTAATTTTTGTAGTATTTCTTCAGCATCGGCTGTTATCTTTTCAAGCTCTTCATAAGAATTATCTGGTTCTACAAACTTAACCATTTCAACTTTATTAAACTGATGTTGTCTAATGATTCCTCTTGTATCTCTTCCATGTGCACCTGCTTCAGCTCTAAAACAAGCACTATAAGCTGTATGATAAATAGGTAACTCTTCTTTATCTAATATTTCTTCTCTATACATATTAGTTACTGGTACTTCTGCAGTAGGTATTAAATAATATGGTAGTCCTTCTAATTTAAACATATCTTCTTCAAATTTTGGAAGTTGTCCTGTCCCAGTCATGCTTTCTGCATTAGCTATAAAAGGTGGGAACACTTCAGTATAGTTGTGATTTTTTGTGTGCACATCAATAAAGAAGTTAATCAAACTTCTCTCAAGTCTAGCTCCTGCATTTTTCATAAAAGTAAAACGAGATCCTGTCACCTTACTTCCCTTTTCAAAGTCTAATATGTCTAGGTCTTCTCCTATATCCCAATGTGCTTTATATTCAAAATCAAACTCTCTAGGTTCTCCCCATTTTTTAACTATCCGGTTATCTTCTTCGTCAGTACCAACCGGAACAGATTCATGAGGTACATTAGGTATTTTTAGTAATATCTGATCTAATTCATTTTCAACCTCTTCTAATTCTTCATCATACTCTTTTATTTTATCAGAAACTTCTTTCATCTCTTGGATTATATGACTAGCATCTTTACCTTCTCTTTTTAGCTCTCCTATTTTATCTGAGTTTACATTTCTTTTATGTCGTAATTTTTCATTTTCATATAATAAGTCTCTTCTTTTTTCTTCTAGCTTTTCAAATCTATCGAGCGGACTTTCCAACTGCCGGTTTTTTAAAGCTTTTTCTACTTTCTCAATATTTTCCCTTATAAATTTACGATCTAGCATTTTTTTAATTCCTCCCTGCTTTTAGTGTTAATGATAAAAATGTATATAAAAATAAAAAATACCCTCATTCCCTGAAACTAGGGACGAGAGTATGATACCCGTGGTGCCACCCTTATTAACCATTATGGTCCACTTATTAGGATAACGGTCTATACCGAGCAGAGTTACTTAAGTTCCCCCTGCCTATCATGGGTGGATTCAATTATATTCTTTGTTAATTTTCAGTTACCATTAACTTTCTAAAAAAGAAATATAATTTACTATTCCCAATCAACTATTTATGTTGATTATATTTTTTATAATTATAATATATATTTATAATAAATGCAATAATTTAATGAAATTATTTCTCTAACTCTTCATAGTACTCATCTTCTAAAATTGACATAACCACCATTGTTATATATCTATTATCATAAAAATACTTATCTCTTAGTTTTCCTTCTCTTTTAAAACCATTTCTTTTATATAAAGACTCTACTCTCTGATTTGTACTAAAAAAATCGAGCCACAGTTTATGATACTTTAAATCCTCAAATGTATATTCTTTCATTAAATTCAAAAATTCAGTTCCATAGCCTTGATTCTTTTTATCAATAACAACTCTTCTTAATTCAATACTTTTATTATTACTTTGCAATCCTGCTATTATAGCATAACCAATTTTATTTCTTTTTTCATCTTCAATTATTAAATGTTCGGTATCTGGATTATCTATAATTTCTCTATGCCTTTTTTTACTCCATTGAAAAACATTTTTTCTGTTTTCAAAAGAACTTTCCAGACTTATTACAAAATCTAACTCATCTTGGCTTGTGTTTCTTATATTAATTTTTTTAGATTGTTTATTCATCTTTTTCCTCCAAAAAAATAATATTTGTTAAATACTTACTATTTTAATCAGTTATTTCCTTGTATTATTGTAATAGTGAACAAAAATTAAGACAACAAAAAAATATAAGGAGTGATTTATAAATGTTAAATCATGGCAGTAGAGATTTTAGAGACTTTTTTAATAAAACAAAGAAAGAAGTAAAAGGTGACAGAGACTTTAGAGACTTTTTCAACAGTAAAAATAATAAGAAATAAGCTAATTTATAATATAGAGAGGTGGGGGAACCCACCTCTCTTTTTTTATTTCTTATTTTTCAATATATATCCTAGGTACTCTCTTTGTAATATCACAGGTGATTTCATAGTTTATTGTTCCAATTATATCTGCCAGTTCTGTAGCAGAAACTTCCTTATCTTTTTGAGTACCTATTAAAACAACTTCATCTCCTATTTCAACATCCTCAATATGGGTTACATCAACCATAAACTGGTCCATACATACTCTTCCTCTTATAGGAGCCCTTTGTCCATTAATCAAAACATCTCCCTTATTTGAAAGAAGTCTTGAATAACCATCTGCATATCCCATTGGTATTGTAGCTATTTGGGCTTTTTTATCTGTTACATAAGTAGCGCCATAACTTATCCCCGAACCGGAAGGTACTTCTTTTAGGTAAACTATTTTAGCCTTCCAGTTTAGGGCTGGTTTTAACTTGAAGTTCTGGTCTACTTCATGAGAAGGACGTAGGCCATACATCATTATTCCTGGTCTTACCATGTTTAAAGCCATGTCAGGAAGATCTATAATCGTAGCACTATTAGCTGCTTGTTTAATTGGAATATCTATTTTTTCTTCTTTGAGTTTGTCTATAACCATCTGGAACTTCTCCCACTGGTTATAGGTATATTCTTTATCTTCTTCATCTGCCTTAGCAAAATGGGTCATTAAGCCTTCAACTTCAATATTATCAAAAGACTTAACATTTTTAATAAATTGTACAGCATTATCTGGAAAAACGCCGATTCTTCCCATTCCAGTATCTACTTTTACGTGTACTTTTTTAACTATTCCTTTTTTTGCTGCTAATTTATCTAATTTTTTCACTGTTTTCATTTTAGAAATAGTTGGTATTAAATCCCAATCAATTAATAATGAAATTTGTTCAGGCAAAACTTCACCCAAAATTTGAATAGGAAGTTTAAAATCAGCTTTTCGTAACTGTCTACCTTCTTCCGGTAAAGCTACAGCTAATCGATCAGACCCTGCTTCTACAGCTGCTTGGGCTACTTCTAGGACTCCATGCCCATAAGCATCAGCCTTAACAACTGCCATAATAAGGGTTTCTTCTAGTATATTATTTTTTACTTGATTAATATTAAATTTTATATTATCCAAGTTTACTTCAACCCATACAGGTCTTGTAAGTTTATTCTTCTTCATCGTAGTCCCCTCTTAATGTTTTTACTAAGAAAGTTGCAACATCATCTCCATGAGTACCGCGACCATATCCAGCATCTAAGCCAGCTTTAACAGCCATTTCGTTATTTACCTGAGTACCACCGGCAATTAGAATAACCTTATCTCTAATCCCCTTTTCTACACAAAGATCATTGAGTTTCTTCATATTAGTTCTATGAATCTCATTATGAGAAATTATCGTACTTATTAATATGGCGTCAGCATTGGTTTCAATTGCTGCATCTACTACTTTAGAAATTGGAACCGAAGTACCAAGATAAGTAACATCAATACCATATTTTTCAATTCCGCCGTGTTTGATATCAATAATTTCTCTCATACCTACAGAGTGTTCATCTTTTCCAACTGTAGCAGCAACCACATTAATAGGATTATCATCAACAAATCCTCTTATTTCATCAAAAGGTAAAGCTTCTTCTTCCTCAGGAATTTCTAATTCATCAACATCAATAGAAAAATCTACTCTACCTTTAACTTCACAAACTGTTCCTTCAGCAGGCTGCATAACTTCTTTATGAATAACTTCCGGACTTTGTAAATTCATTTTTTTAGCTATTTCCAAAGCAGCAAATTCAGCGACTTTTTTACTTTCTGGTAAAAACATTGTAACATTTACCCAGCCGTCACCTAACCACTGTACTTCGGGTTTTAACTTACTACCCTTACGATATTCTTCGTTTTTTTCAAGTCTTTTTTCTACATTATCTTCAGGGTCTAACTCATCAATAAAATCTATTTTTTCAGGATGGTGAAGTGTACAACCACCGATTAGATCACATGGTTTGTCTAAATCGTCAGGTAAGTTATTTTCACCAAAGTGATCACAAACAGGAGCCATATAGTCATCATCACGGGGAACAATCGAATCTGCTGCTACTCCACCGTCACGTTCTCTAACTATACCGTCACCATTTCTTTCTGGATATTTACCTGAATCAACAAAAAATCCTTCTGAGACAGCTTTAAAATAGCCGCCTACTTCCAGTATTTCTTCCATGAAAAGTACAGCTCTTTCTTTAAGTTCTCTGGACTGTTCTTTAAGAAAACCTTCATCCTTTTTAAGTTCAATTAAATCTTTCAATCCATCCATACCTGCAAATGCTTGTTTGGCAGTATCAACCGCCTGTACATTATAATGATGCCATGGTACATTTCTACCTTCATCAGGTGTAATTGTACTCTGTAAATCAGCAGAAGTTAATTCAGATAGTAATAGATTCAAGGTATGTGTAACAGTTGCTTCTCTGATAGAAGACTCAATATATTTAGTATTCTGTTGGGCTCTAAATTTGAAATCATCAAATAGATCTCTGAGAGCAATTGAATAAGGTAAGTTCATTCTTATATCTGGTGCTGGTGATGCCACTGGTGGAACTGTTGAAAGTGAAATCTTGTCTTTTGGCATTCCAGCTTTTACAGAAAACATAGAATTAATCGCATGTTGAACAAAGAGTTCTGGCATAACTTTCCAGGCTTCGCGGGCTGTAGCATTTGCATTATGAGCACCATCAATTTGAAGCATACCTGTACTAGACATTATTTTTTTAGCTACAGCTGCATCAACAAATGATCTATACATATTAACATCTCTATACAGAACATTATACTGAGGGTCCTGGTGAGCACCATTAACTCCTTCTTCAGCAAAGAGTACTGCTATTTCAGAACCAGCCACTCCACTAACATATGAATGGAAATTTATTGGTCTACCAACTTCGTCTTCAATATAATCTAGTGCTTTACGAGTTGCTCTAATTTGTTTTCTAGTTATAGGAATACCGCCAACACCTTCTGGAGTACCTTCAATTAAACCATCGAAGTGGCTTTGGCCTGCAGTTCTAATCACCATAATATGATCTGCTCCATGCCAAGCTGCCATCCTCATCCTTCTGATATCATCTTCGAAACGACCAGAAGCAATTTCGGTTGTAATTACAGGTTCAGGCTGAGGATCTATATTCTTAAAACTCCTTGACGCTGGTAAGGATACACTATTTTCTAACTGCTCTGACATCTCCTTATATTCAAAGGGGCCAATTTGTTGGTTTTCAACCTTTTTTCTCCAGGTCCAACCTTTACGTCGGGGGCGATAATCTTCTATACCATCAAGAATTTCTTCGATATCAATTTTTTGATCTGGTTTTAAATCCATTATTCTCCACCCCCATTAAATAAGCTTCTTAAATCTTCTTTGGTATACTTTTCGTCGCCAATATCTAATCCTACTTCTTTAATTGGTCTATCTTCCTTTTGAGCCAATTTATATACTACATGTCCTGCTCCTTTACCTAATAAATCAGCATTAATAACCTGATTAACAATAGCCTTAGCATCAATACTATTAAAACCCATCCTCAATAAAACTGATCTTTCTATAGAAGCAGAGGTGTGTGTTTTTGATAAGTCAATTAAAGGGTCTACAATCTTTTCTGTTAAATTCCAAAATTTTTCTTTTAACTCTTCATCTGATAAGTCCTTGAGATGATCTCGTCTTTCTTCAAAATCATCTTCTCTTTTAATCGGCATCAGATCACTTCCCTTCCTAAAAACTAATTATTATAATTTAAACTTTTCTTTAATAATTTCAAAGCTGCTTTTGGATATTTTTTGCTCATTAATCCCATTGAAGCCATTATATAGTCATTATCTATAAGCCCACTAGCAGAATTTGGTGGCAGCAATGCTCTTTTATTAAAATCTTTGAGCTTTTCTACTATTTTTTCACCATCTTCTAATCTGGTTAAAGCTCCACCAGTACCAATAATCCAATTAACAGCTGTCAGGTCTTTACCTTCTGCTACAGTCTGACGACCACTTGGACCATAAAAATTTCTATACTTACCAGCATGACGTTCTATTGCGGTGAAAGCTGCCCTTTTAGCTAACTGATAAATATATTCTTCTTCTTCTTTATCTCTTGGAATTGGGGCTAAATCATCTCTTTTTTCTAAGTCATTAGTGTTTTCAAGTAAATCATAAACATGTGAGGCATTCAGATATACACCCAGATCTCCTTCCACAGTTCTTTTGGCTTCAGGTTCAGGATTCATTAAAATTTCTCTTACATTTAATGAATCTTCAGTAACAGAATGAACATCTGTAGTCGCTCCACCAACATCAATTGTAACTAAGTTACCTATGTTTCCTTTTAAGAGCTGGGAAGCTTTCATTACAGCACCTGGGGTCGGCATCATATCAAGTGAGAGCATCGGTTTTATATTAGACATCCCTGGTGCCCTTACGATATGTTCTGCAAACACATCATGGATAATGCTTCTTGTTTCTTCAATATTAAGCCTATCAATCTCTGGGTATACATTTTCAGCAATAATAATATTTTTACCCTTTTTATTAAAAATATCTTTGATTTCTTTTTGTAAAACTTTATTACCAGCATATATAAATGGTACATCAAGATCAAGAGAGCTTAACTTCTTAGCATTATTGATTATGACTTCTTCTTCACCATAATCTACTCCACCTGCTAAAAGAATAATATTGGGTTTAATCTCTAATACTTCCTCTAATTGAGAATCTCTCATATTTCCAGCAGTCACCATTTTTATAACTGCTCCAGCTCCTAAGGCAGCTTCTTCTGCTGCTTTAACAGTCATATCCTTAACTAAACCGTGTACTGTCATTTTTAGACCACCGGCAGCACTACTTGTAGCCATAAATTCTTCCCAGTCTAAATCAGCTATCCCTAATTTATCTTCGAGATCAGATATTGCGCTTTCTAACCCAATAGTTACATCTCCTTTTAAGACAGAAGTAGGTGCTAAACCCTGACCTATAAATTCAGGGTTAGCACTATTTATATTATCAAATGCATTTACTAATGTAGTTGTACTTCCTATTTCTGCAATTAAAAGATCAATTTTCATGTACTTATCCTCCCACTACAGAAAGGTTAAATTCTTTTTCTAATATTTCCCTTGTTTCAGCTTTTGTCTTTTTGATTTCATCTGCTAAAAACTGTAGATCTATATCATTGATTTCTTTAACATTGGTTTCTTCAATTACTTTTCTTAAATAGGAACTCTTTAACTTTTCAAGATCTACTTCTCTTGCTTTAATTTGGGAAGGATGTTCAGGTATTATAACTGATTTACCAGCTTCTTCTTCATCAGGATTGCCATTTCTTACATCAATCCCATTTTCTTTAGCAAAATTTAACTGGGCCATCGGATGTTTACCGGCACCAGTGTATTCTGTTTCTTGCACTACTATAATTTGATCTTCATCCATCTCTTGTGCTAAATCAAAGGCAGCAGCTAAAGATGTATTTCCAGCTGGGCCTCTTTCCATACCTTCAATCTGGGCGAGGGCTTCAGTTATATAAAACACTTCACCCTGTTTAACAGTTACATAATCATCCATATACCTTAAAGCTCGAGCTGCATTCCGAGGAACATCTGCCCGATCAGGCCAGGTAGCAAATGGTACACCAAATCCGGTATGTCCGGTTGTAAAAGATTTTCTATTAAAATCATGGTCACTTGCCATATGTAGTCCACTTAAATCTACACTAGCAGCAACTATTTTAGTATCATCAGCTCCCGCTTTTAGAAGTCCGCGGGCTGTTCCAGTTAAATTACCTCCCCCAGCATGAGTAATGATTACTGCATCGGGATTTCTATTTTCTCTTTCCTGTAATTCTTGAACAATTTCATAACCTAGCGGTTCAACCCCAGCAATACCAAACGGAGTATATAAAGAAGCATTAAAATAACCCGTGTCTTCTAATACTCTTAAAAAAGTATAGAAAAGTTCAGGTCCTACACTAAGCTGCAGCACTTCAGAACCATAAGCTTCACACTTTCTACCCTTTTCAAGTATTTCTGGTTGGCCTACTCCGCGACTGTCAAAAACTTCCTGAACTATTATTGATTCCAAATTACGCATTACAGCCTGAGAGGCAACAGCTGCCCCATAATTTCCACTCGTTGCAGCTACAACTCCAGGATAACCTTCCTTTTTTGCGTGATAAACAGAAACCGAGGCTCTTCTGGCTTTATAACTACCAGAAGGATTGGCAGCTTCATCTTTAAGGAAAATCCGAGCTCCTTTACCTTCAGGAGCAAGTTTTCTTGCCAATTCAGAAATATTTTTCAATTCTATGAAAGGTGTTTGACCCACGGCTGTTTCTTTCTGAATTTTAATTATCTCATCTAACTTATAGCCAACTTCTGACATCATTCTTTCATAGTCAAAACCAACTTTCCCCTGGGCAAACCTTTCATAATCAATACCAACTGCTTTTTTCATAATTTCATTTTTACGTGACATTACTGATTCATAATCATTTACTGCCAATCTCTACACCTCCTCTTCTCTTAATATTTCCCTGATTTGAGGTCCAACCTGTAATAATTCTGGTATCATTTTTCCATATTTATGTTCATAAGGAGGATTAACCTTTATTAATTCTCCCTCAAGTATTCTATTTGTCACTGTCTTAATTTTTACTGTGTCACCAAGTTCAGCATCTTCTTTTAAGAACCCCTTAACCTTTAATTCTAAAGGCACTTTTTTTGTATCTTCAGGTACCTGGGGAGCTCTCTCTCCAGCAGGAAGAATAACTTGATAAATTTGTACCCAACTTCCAGCTTCTATAACTTCTCCCATATAAATACCTCCATAAAATATATTTTTATTCCATTAGTTTACGTGCATCACCAATCATTGCAGCAGGTACTGGTAGATCTTTCATAGTTACAAGTCCTGGTTGTGCATCTACGATAACAGGTATCATATTGATAGCTACTGCCATTGTACCAATTCCACCTGGAATTTCAGGTTGAATTGACATATTAATATCTGGTGTACCTTTTATATTAATATAGTCTCCTGTCTCTGTTCCTTCTTTACCAGGATGAATCTGTTGAGGATGTTCTAATAATATTACTTCTTTACCATCACTATAGCCTTTTGCTATATGCCTACAACCAGCTACCATACCAGGTTCTACCTTTACATGTTCGGTTTCTCTATGAGTCTCTGAAACAATAGGTTCTCTAGTTTGTTCTATCTTATCTAACTCAATACCTAAACGATCGGCAATCATATTTATTGATTCTAAAAAGCCAATATGTCCTACTATGGTTTCATCTTTAATACCTTTTTCAAATTCTTCAACTGTAGTACCTACACCCTGAGTTCTCATAACTGTAGGACCAAATGGAGAAAGATCATTAATTCTAGCCGCTTCTATTTTATCAACTTTAGCACAGGCTCCACTTAAAGCAATGATCATTAAATCTAAAACAAATCCCGGATTAATACCTGTACCTAGCACAGATACTCCGTATTCTTTTGCAAGTTCATCTATTTTTTTACTTAACTCTTCAGCTTGAACACTTGGATATGCCATTTCTTCAGCAATTGAAATAACATTTACTTTCTTTTTAACTATTTTCTCAATTTGAGGATATACATCTTCTACAAAAGAAGAAGTTGCCTGTAATACTACATCTACGTCCTCAGTAATAACACTCATTGGATCATTAGTAACTTTAACTCCAATTTCTTTATCTAGACCAAAGAATTCAGCTACATCTTTACCGGCCTTTGATTCTCTATGAGCAATTCCTCCTACAATTTCTATTCCTTTTTTATCAACTAAGTATTTTCCCATACCGCTTCCCATAGAGCCCATGCCCCAGAGAACTACTTTTATATTTTCCATTTATAAATCTCCTCCTATTAAATCCGTTTTAGAAATTTTTTATAACTTCTTCAAGCGGTTTATAATCCATATTAAAAGCTTCAGCAACTGCTTTATAGGTGATTTCACCATTATATACATTAAGACCTTTAGACAATGCTTTGTCCTCTAGCATTGCTTTCTTATACCCCTTATTTGCTAACTTAAGTCCATAAGGTAAAGTAGAATTGGTCAAACCAAAAGTAGAAGTTCTAGCTACAGCCCCCGGCATATTTGCAACCGAATAATGAACAACTCCATGTTTTGTAAATACTGGATCTTCATGAGTAGTTGGATATGTTGTTTCTACACAGCCACCTTGATCAATTGCAACGTCTGCAACAACTGTTCCATCTTCCATCTCTTTAATCATTTCTTCGGTTATTAAATCAGGTGCTTTAGCTCCCGGTATTAATACAGCACCGATAACTAAATCAGCATCTTGTATCTCATACATTATATTATGTTCATTTGACATTACTGTTTTAACTCTACCATTAAATACATCATCAATATATCTCATTTGGGAAGGATCGATATCTAAAATAGTTACATCAGCACCAAGGCCTACTGCCATTTTGGCTGAATTCATACCAACTATTCCGCCACCTACAATTACTACTTTGGCAGGACTAACTCCTGGAATTCCTCCTAACAGAACTCCTTTTCCTCCCTGAGGTTTTTCTAAAAAGCGAGCTCCTTCTTGAGTAGCCAAACGTCCAGCAACTTCACTCATTGGAGTTAATAATGGTAAAGAACCATCTTCAAGCTGTATAGTTTCATATGCAATTGAAACTACATTTTTTTCCATCAATGCTTTAGTCAATTTCTCTTCTGCTGCTAAATGAAGATAGGTAAAGAGGATTTGACCTTCTTTGAAATAATCATATTCTTCTTCAAGTGGTTCTTTTACTTTCATAATCATGTCAGCTTCGTCAAATACTTCTTTGGGAGTATCTAACATTTCAGCTCCGGCCTGACTATATTTTTCATCACTTATTCCGCTACCTTCACCTGCACTTTTTTCAATAACTACTTTGTGCCCATCATTTACAAATGCCTTTACTCCAGCTGCTGTTATTGCAACTCGATTTTCATTGTTCTTAATTTCTTTCGGTACACCAATAATCACTTACAATCAACTCCTTTTATTTTATAAATTAATTTAAGACAAAAATATTCACATATTAATATATATGCAAAATTTATGCCACAATATATATTCTACTACATTTTAGCCCCAACTTAAACCCAAAATTCGAGGAATCCATAAAGTTAATTCTGGAATATATGAAATTAATAAAAGTGCACCTATTTCGGCTAGGATAAATGGCGCTACTTCTTTAATGGCTTTTTCGTAGGGGACTTTAGCAATTTGCGAACCCACCATCAGTGTCATACCCATCGGTGGAGTTGCATTACCTATATTCACATTAACCATCATTATCATTGCAAAGTGTAAAGGATCAAAACCTAACTGAACCATAACCGGTGTAACTATAGGTGCTAAAAGTACAACAGCTGGTCCGATATCTAAAAACATTCCTACTATTAGAAATAATACGTTAACCATAAGTAGTTGGATAATATGGCTTTCACTAAACCCAATCATGGCAGATCCTAGAGTTTGTGTTAAACCACTATATGTAACTACCCAACCTAAGATATTTGCTGATCCTATTAAGAAAAATACTACCCCAGATAAAACAACACTGTTTTTTAATGAATCAAAGATTTCATTCCATCCTAAATTCTTGTAAATAAATACTCCTACTAAAAAAGCATATAGTGCAGCAATTGCACCAGCCTCTGTAATCGTAGTAATACCAGTTAAAATAGCACCTAAAATTATAATAGGAGTTAACAGTGCCCAAATTGCTTCCTTAGTTGCTTGCCATTTTTCTTTCCAGGAATAATGTTTTTCTTTGGGATACTTTCTACGCATAGAAGTTACAGTACTAATTGTTAAAAGTGCTAAACCAATTATAAGACCGGGTATAATTCCCGCAGCAAACATAGATATAACTGAAACTTCTTCAAACATACTTGCATATACTATCATTATTAAACTTGGAGGAATTATCGGCCCAATTACAGATGAAGAAGCCGTAACAGCGGCACTATATCCTGCTCCATAACCTCTTTTTTTCATGGCAGGTATTAGAATATTACCTATTGCAGCAGTATCCGTAACTGCTGTACCAGTAAGTCCAGCGAATAAGATACTGGCACCGATATTTACGTGAGAAAGACCTCCTCTAAATCTACCCATAAAGCTTAAAGCAAAGGTTACAATTTTTTCTGTCATACCACTTCTGTTTAAAAATTCAGATGTTAATATAAATAATGGTATTGAGATCAAAATAAAATCTGAAACAGCTGCCAGTAATCTAGTCGATATAATAGTAAAAAAACTAGTACCGCCAGCCATAAATAAGCCGAACATGCCTGTAAGCCCTATTGCATATGCAATAGGTACACCTATTGCTATTATGATAAAAAATATTATAAATACAATTAGCATCGTTATTTAGCTCCTTTCATTTCTATTCCTTTGCCTCTTCCATTAATTCTTCTGATAAATCAAGCTCAATTCTTTCCTCTATCATTAATGGTGCGGTAAATAAATGAATCAAATGAATTAACGCACTTACAGGAATTGCTGCTACAAGCCATTTTGAACTTATCCTAAGCCTGCCAGTTATCATGTAAGTATCATTATTATTTAGAACTTCTAATAATCCATACCAAAATAGAGTTCCCATAAATATAAAAATTAAGGCAAATATTATATAACGCATAACTCTTTCAAAACTTTCCGGTAAGGATTTTATAAGTCCTTCTACCCCCATATGCTGATTTCTTTTAAAAGCAGCTGCAATTCCAAATAAAGCACTCCAAATCATTAAAATTCTTTCAACCGGCAGTGGCCAAGGTAACGGGCTGCCTAATATATAACGGAAAAAGGCTCCATAAACAGCAATGATTAGTATTATTGCTACAAATAAAGAAGCTATTCTAATTGTGATTTTATCTAATAAGTCACTAATCTTTTTTATTTTCTCTAACATTATCTCACCCCTTTACTTTATAGTAGGGGACCCCTAATATAGGAATCCCCTTCTATTGGTGTTGCCATTAATAACTCTTATTTAGTACCATAGTTAGTAATTATTTTACTATCTACTTCATTACTTATCTCATCAGCTTTATTCCAAAATTCATCTACTTCTTCTTCAGGTATTCCAAAATCTTCTGTGACCCATTCGTAAAATGCAGGGCGTAACTCTTCTTTCCACTCATTCATAACTTCTGGTGGAGGATTGTAGGTATCTTCAAATTGCTCTTTTGATTTTTCCCAATCTAATAAGGACTGTTGAGCGTTTATACCTCTTGCCATATCAATTGCCTCTTCAGCAGTTGTTAATATAATATTTTGTTCTTTTTCAGGTAAAGTTTGGAACCATTCATCACTTACAGACCAAACTGCTGTATTAAACATGAATTTAATCCAAGAAGAATAATCATTAACTTCCCAGAACTTAGCAAAAGCATTTACATAAGGCGCATTAAATTGACCATCTGCAACACCACTTGCAAGTGCAGTAGTTACATCCCCCCAAGGTAGAGGAACTGCTTCAGCACCCAATGCTTCCATCATAGCTAATTGAGCTGCATTACCACCCTCAGTCCTGATTCTTAAACCTTCCATGTCCTCAGGTTTTTTAATTAATCTTTTATTATTTGTAAGTGCTACAAAACCGCCACCATCATCATATATACCTAAATGCCTTAGACCAGTTTCTTTTCTTGCTTCGTTCATAAATTCTGCAAAATAATCACTGTCCATAAAGGCCCAAGCTGAACGATAGTTTTCAAATAGAAATGGTGAATACATAAGTTGATATTTGGGGAAGAAAGTTGCAAATACTCCACCATAAGCTACTGATGATTGTACAGTATCACCGTTAACAGTCTGTCTCGTTACTTCCTGAACACCACCAAGTGAGCTGTTCCCAAATACTTCTACGTCAATAGAACCGTCTGATCTGGTTTCTACCATGTTTTCAAAATATAATAGTGAAGCAGCAATCCCACTTACTTCTGTATCTGTTATAGTATAATGAGAAATTGTCATTTTATATTCCTGAGCACCTGCTAAACCACCAAATACTAATAAGAAAGACAGAACTAAAGACAAAATAACTAATTTTTTACTTTTAAACATAATTTTATATTTCCCCCTTTTAAATAATTAACTACTTTTATACTCTACTACTATTTTTGCAATAAATATTCAACAATCACCCCCTATTCACCGCAAAATTTTTCACTAAATAATTAATATTTTTGCAGTGATTTTTCAGTTATTTTTTTTATGAGTTCCGGTAATACTTTCATTGTATAGGGGATATGGACCCTTTCAAGATACTTGTGGGCACCTTTCCCATGAACCCCTACATCTACTACCGGCAAATTTAGCTCTCGAACTGCATCAATATCAATTTTCCAACCTTTTCCCCAATAAGGCATATTTTCTTTTAAGGTGTCTTCATCTTCTTGGGTTCCCTGAAATGCTGCATAACTTGCATCTGACAAAAACGGGAAAAAGTCTTTAACAATTATATTATAACCATTAGTTTCATGGTTTTTTATAGTTTCTTGGGCAATATTATTAAACTTTTCAAATTTTTCATCATCGATTTCAGGATTCTGAGGCGGATAAAATGGTGGAACTAAAAATATAATAGCTGCTGGACCTTCCAGTTCAGAAAGTTCCCACATTCTTTTTATAATTTCTAAAGAATGAATCCTTAAATCTTTAATTCCTTCTTCATCAACTTGCGATAATACATTTTCAATTTCAGCCTCGACTTTTTCTTCGATGAATTTATCTTTTACAATATCTAAAAGTTCTTGGTAGGTGTAACATTTAATATCAAGGTTTAACTCAAGATCCTGGTCAGTATGATAACTTTTATATACTCTAAAATTACCATTAATCCAATCAAGAGTAGACCTTATACTATCATCAACTTCTTCTCTAAAAACATCTAATATTTCAGCTGGACCACGATTGAAATTTAAAAAGTTATAATATGCAAACCCTTCATAAGGAAGTTGACCATTATATTCTTCTTTTAAATCACCTTGTTTTAAGGATACTGGCGGATCGGTAATTCTATTATTTAATTTATCAGCTAACTCCATATTATTGTCTATCCTAGAAGTCAACTCTGACATTAATAAATTAACATCAAATCCACCATAAACATCACCTACGTGTGATCCCTTTCCTACCACATAAAGTGCAGGGACAATCTTTCCTAGTGTACCTCGATACACATATCTATTGGCCGGATTGTTTCCGATCTCATCAGTGGTGTAGTCTGTATTGATTCCTCCGATATATTTTAAGTTTTCTTTTTTAGCTAATTCTACTAAAGGTTTTGCAATATTTAACATACCTAAAGAATCAGCTTCTTCGTTAACTGTTATTATAACAAGTATATTTCCTTCTAAATCTTCTGTATTTTCAGAAAATTCTTTTAAAAGTTCTAACTCAATAGCAACCCCAGACTTCATGTCTGCTGAACCTCTTCCAAATAACCATTCACCAGAATTAAGTTCTTCCTTAATATCACTATCAATATTTCTAGACTTTAATTTTTCCATTAATTTATAAGGTTGGGTGGCTAAATTCTTCAAGTCTCTATATTCACCTATATCAACAGTATCCATGTGACTAATATATACTACTGTATTTTTAGAGTCATTGTCTCCTTTAACTAAAGCAGCTAAATTAAATCTATTCATAGGATCATTTCTTAACGGTAGTTTCAAAAGATGATCCGGATGCTTTTGATAATAAGACCATTCTTCAATCCTATCATGGAGGAAGTTACCTATTTTTTTTACTCCCTCAGTATTACTAACACTTTGTATGTTTATTAATTTTTCAGTTAAATCTAATATATTCTTCCCTCTATTAATCAAATCAATTCCTTTATTCAATAAGACCACACCCTTTTAATTTAAATATTTTTGCATGAATTCATAATATTTATGTTCCACCTTTATATATATGCATAGTTTATGCCAACATTTCAATTTTGACAAAAAAATATTGTGATACTTATAACTTAATGCTATAAGCACCACAATGCTAGATTTTATTCATTTGTTAATATTTATATTTCCGAAGTATCAATATTATATTTATTCATTCTATACTGTAGACTCTGTCTTTTAATGCCAAGATATTTTGCAGTAGAGGTTATATTTTTACCATTTTTCTTCAGTGCTTCTATTATGTATTCTTTTTCCATCTTCTCCATTTTCTCTGGTAAAGTCTTTTTATCATCAATTTGTTGTTCTCTATTATTGGTAGAAACATCAATTAAAAATGGCTTAACATGTTCTTTTTTTATATAATTATCATCACTTATAATATTAATTGCCCCTTCTATTACATGTTCTAACTGTCTTACATTCCCGGGCCACTTATAATTATAGAATATCTCTTTTACCTCATCACTTAAACCTTTAATATTTCTATTAAATTTTCTATTGATCCGATCAATAAAATATTCGGATAATAAAAAGATGTCATCTTGTCTTTCAGATAATAAAGGTAAATGTAACAACACCACAGCTAATCGATAGTAAAGATCTTCTCTTAAGTTACCCTCTCTTATCGATTCTACCGGTGATTTATTACTAGTTGCAATGATCCGAACATCTACATCTATATCTTCTTTGCCGCCGACAGGTCGAACTAAATCTTCCTGTAAAACTCTCAGTAATTTAGCTTGCAGGGCTTTGGACATTGAATTAATTTCATCTAAGAGCAAAGTCCCCCCATTTGCCTGTTCAAAAAGCCCTTTTCTATTAACTGCTCCAGTAAACCCACCTTTTCGGGTTCCAAATAATATACCTTCCAATAAATTTTCGGGTAAAGCAGCACAATTTTGTGCTATAAAAGGTTTATTTTGCCGCCTACTACCGCTATGGATACTTTGTGCAAACAATTCCTTTCCAGTACCAGTGTCACCTACTATGAGTATCGAAGAATCAGTTCTAGCGGCTTGTCTTGCATAATTTATTACCTGTTTTAACTTTTTGTTTTTCCCTTTGATATCTGAAAAGGTAAAATATTTATTTTGTTCTTCATTTATATCTTTATCCGTATATAATTTTTCCTGTAAGGAGATAATTTTGTTATATAATTTTTTAGTCTCAGTTATATCTCTAGCAATTTCTAAAGCCCAAATACTACCATTTTCTAAATGGATTGGCATAGTAGTATTTATCGTTATAATTTTATGGCCAAACTTATTTAAATATTCCTGCTGATTATTTTTTATGATTTCTTTGTTTTTTAAGGTTAATAATAAAGTGCTATTTTCTTCGTTTAGAGAAGGAAATACTTTATCTATTTTTTTATGCATTACTATATCTTTATCCATACCTTCAAGTTCAGACATCTTTTCATTATAGATGACAGTTTGTCCTAATTCATTTACTACATGGATACCTTCATTTATATTATCTAGAATTTTATCTAAATTATTTGTAATAACACTTTCTTGTTTTTTCAAGATAATATACCTCCTCTACATATATATAATTCTCTATTAAAAAGCCATTTCCTCCAATTAAAAAAAGAGAGGTGCTAAAAAAACACCTCCCTTTATGGTTAAATATTAATTTATATTATATTTTACTTTTGTTTTATAGTTTCTTTTCTATAGTTGCTTCATCTCTTAACTTTCTTACAAATTCATCCCATATTTTTTGGCCTTTTTGATTTGCTAACTGTTGTCTTATTTGTTCTTTAACTTCTTCGAAATCTTGAAGTCCACCTTCTTTTCTATCTGTAACTTCAATAATGTGGAAACCATATTGAGTTTCTACAATTTCACTTCTGCTACCAACATCAAGTGCAAATACTGCTTCTTTGAATTTCTGTGCAATATTTTGGTCTTTACTTATAAATCCAAGATTACCGCCTTCTTCTGCAGAAGGACCAGTAGAATATTCTTGAGCTAGTTCTGCAAAGTCTCCACCATTTTCTAGATTATTCATTACTTCTTCAGCAGTTTCTCTATCTTCTAAAAGAATGTGTCTTGCTTGTGCTTGTTCTTGCACTTCAAATTCAGATTGATTATTATCATAATAGTTTTGCATTTCTTCTTCAGTTACTTCAGCTTGAGTAGTAACATTTTCACGTAGTTTATTTATAACTAAACTCTCTTTGTTTTGTTCTATAAATGTTTCTTTATATGCTTCAATTGACTCAATACCTTGATTTTGTAGTGCTTCTTCTAATTGTTCATCAGACATATTATTTTGTTGTTTAATACCTTCTATTTGTTGATTAAATATCTCATTTTGTTCTTCCTGTGATAATTCCAGTCCTCTTTCATTAGCTTCCTGAGCAAGTAATTTTTGAGTTATAAGTTGATCAAGTTTAGATTTTTGAAACTCTTTAATCACATTCTGTCCTGCTTCAGTCTGTAATAATACTTGGGTAAAATCAGGATTAGATCTATATAAGCTCATTACTAATTGTTGTGTACCAGCAAATTGATCAAGTTCTTGCATAGAAATTTCTTCTCCATTTACAATTGCAGCTACCTTATTTTCTTGGTTACTTTGTTGAGTTTGTGCGTCGCCTGAATCTGAACCTTCTTGTGCTGCAACTGGAACTGCAACTAATACTGCTAATATCATAACTATTGATAATACTCTTTTGAAATACATAAAATTAATTCACTCTCCTCATGAGTTTTTTAATAATTATTAAGTTTTAAAATACATTTTAGTGCGGTCAAAAAAATGGCTCCCCGAGTAGGACTTGAACCTACGACAAGATGATTAACAGTCACCTGCTCTACCAACTGAGCTAT
>CAJXKY010000033.1 GCA_913055675.1 uncultured Halanaerobiales bacterium | reverse complement strand
ATAAATTCATTAGAAGATTTCTTCCTAAAGGGACAAGTTTTAAAGGTATATCTAGAAACTTTGTAAAATACATCCAAGAATTTATTAATACTTATCCCAGGAAGATGTTTAATTTCAAAACATCACGGCAGTTATTTCAACATGTTAAGGGGGTTATCTAGTCCAATTCGGGCTTATCCAGGATCAAAACCATAAAACCGTGCATTAAACCTTGCAATCAAAAATATTTTAAAATAACGCTTTAATAATTTCTTTTTAGTTGATATAATGATAATCAATGAAGAAAAATAGTAATAAAAATATGTTAGTATATAAACTAATTAAAAAAATAAAATACTATTTTACAAAATATTTTCAATCTTATAAAATTATATACGGTTAGTAAATCAATCAACAATATAAACTTAGTTGCTTATTTTAAATCGACTATTATATAAAGTAATGCCTTCCCATATTTTCTTCTTAAAATCCATGCATTACTTACTTTTAAATAATATTTCTAATAATTAATTATCATCTTTATAAAATAATAAACTTACTAACACCCCTGAAAAAACCTGATTTACAAATTTAACTTTTCATGATTACTTTTTAAATAATTAAAAGTTTCAAAATCAATTGTGGTATTAGTAGTGGCGAATCTTTGCCACATTAATATATATATAAATAATATTAGGGGGGATTAATTTTGTTTAAAAGAAGAAATATCTCAATCTCGTTAACATTAACACTAGTTTTACTACTCACCATCTCATTAGGGGCCATCGCTGCAGAAAAACTTACCATAATGGCCACAACTGACATGCATCAATATTTAATGCCTTATGATTACATGGCAAATGAACCTAATGAAGAAGTAGGATTTTCCAAAACTTATACCAAAATTAAAGAAATTAGATCTGAAAGTGAAAACACATTATTAGTGGATAATGGCGATTTTATTCAAGGAAGCCTATTAGGGCTACATGAATATCAAATTGACCCACTTGAAGAAGGAGAAACCCAAAGTATAGTTAAAGCCTATAATATGGCTGGCTTTGATGTTAGTACAATAGGTAATCATGAACTTCAAGATTATCCTATGGATTTCTTTGAAAAAGCTAATGCAGGTGCAAAATTCCCAATTGTATCTGGTAACGTAGTAATGGCTGATAATGAAAGTGAATATTACGTTGATCCTTATGTAATACTAGACAAAGAAATTAATGGAGAAAATTTAAAAATAGGTGTTATTGGTTTTGTCCCACCTCAAACAATGCGCTGGGGTAAAGACAATCTTGAAGGTAATGTAGTTATCAAAGATATCTTACCAAAAGCTAAAGAGTTAATCCCTGAAGTGGCTAAAAAATCAGATTTAGTTGTTGTACTAAGTCACTCTGGACTAACATCTGCTCCTAAAGATTCTTATGATGCTAGAGAAAATGCATCTTATTATATAGCTCAAATTGATGGAATAGATGCAATGATAATGGGCCATCACCATGGTGAATTCCCAGGTGGATATAAAGATATAGAAAATGTAGATTCAGAAAAAGGTACAATCTTTGGTGTGCCTTCAGTAATGGCTGGTTCTTGGGGTAGCGCTCTTGGCGTTATAGATCTTGAAATTGAAAAACAAAATGGTGAATGGAACGTAATTTCAAGTAATGTTAGAATAGAAAAAATTACTAAAGAAACTCAATCCAGTGCTGAGGTAGAAGCAATCGCTAAAGATAGACATCAAGCAACTATCGATTATGTTGAAACACCAATTGGAGAAACTGAAAGAGAAATTACTTCTTATCTTGCACGTGTACAAGACTCTTCTGTAACTCAGATTGTGAATAAAGCTCAAATGTGGTGGGCAGAAGACGTATTTAGTTCTGGAGAATATTCAGACCTTCCAATCTTATCTGCTGCAGCACCATTCCAAGCTGGTCGTGAAGATGCTAGTTATTTTACAGAAGTAGATAGTGGAGACATGACAATTGGTGATGTAACTGATATCTATATTTATGATAATGAAATTGCTGTTATGCAGTTAAATGGCGCTCAAGTAATTCAATGGTTAGAAAGAAGTGCCGAAAACTACAATCAAATTGATCCAGATGCTTCAGGAGAACAAGAACTTCTAAATCCTGAATTTTCTGCTTATAACTATGATGTAATTGAAGGTATAGAATATCAAGTTGATGTAACCAAGCCTAAAGGAGAAAGAATTGTTAACGCAACTTATAATGGCGATCCATTAACAGAAGATATGGAATTCTTAATAGTAACTAATGGTTATCGTGCAGGAGGCGGAGGTAACTTCAAGCCTTGTGTAGAAGAAGATCCAGTATATGCTCCTAGTGGTGTGACTAACCGCGGTATAATTATTGACTATATCCAGGCTAAAGGTACTGTTAACCCAACACCTACTTATAACTGGAGTATTAAACCATTTGAACCCGCTGGTACAGTTACATTCCGTTCCCATCCTGAAGTTATGGAATATGTCAACGAATATGATATTCCTGGTATTGAAAAACTCAGAACCGATGAAAATGGTATGGGAGTTTATGATTTAGACGTAACTAATTAAATAAAAAATTATAAAGAGGCAGGCGAATTATTCGTCTGCCTTTTTAAATAATGAAGGTGAAATCATGAAGATTAAGGTAAATGATGAAGTGGTTGAAATATTCCAAGGTGCTCAAGTTAAAGATTTAATAAGAAGCTATTCTAATAAAGAATATAAAAAGGTTAAAAAAGGTGAAAAAATTATTCAAGATCAACACGGTAATATGGTTATGCCAAATGGTGAATTAATTGGTGATGAAGAATTTTTCATAGTTGATAAAGACAATTAAACACAATATTTGAGGGGGAATTTTAAAGAATGACTTCATATTTAAAGAAAAACAAGTTACTAATAAGTTTATTTGTGGTTGCTGCTTTTGTTAGTGCTTTATTCATAGTTCCACAAATGGCAAGTGCCTCTGGACACACTAAAAAGGTGGTTATTTTACACACTAATGATGAACACGGATCAATTGAAAATTTTGCAAAAATTGCTAGTATAAGAGATCAGTTAGTAAACAATCATGAATATGATGATGTAATTATAGTAAGTGCTGGTGACGCCTTTAGTGGTAATCCAGTAGTTGATGAATATGTTATTGATGGTGAAAATTTAAGAGGTAAACCAATGATTGACTTAATGAATGAAGTTGGGTATGAAGTTTCTGTTTTAGGTAACCATGAATTTGATTATGGACAAGAAAGACTTAAGGCAAGTATGGAAATGGCTAATTATCCGATGCTTTTAGCTAATATTGAAGTTGATGAAAATGAAGCAGATTTACCACAGCCTGATCCATATACAATGATTGAAACTGACAGTGGAATAAACCTATCATTTTTAGGTTTAATTCAAGTTCAAGAAAGTGGTTATCCATCTACACTACCTACAAATCTCTATGGATTTAACTATTTAAATCCTCGTGATACTTTAGAAGAATATATGCATCTAAAAGATGAAAGTGATGCCTTTATTCTATTAAGCCATGTTAGTCATAATTGGAATCAAGAAGTAGCTGAAGAGTTTAATGGAATAGATGCTATCATTGGCGGCCACTCTCACACTGTTGTTGAAAAAGCAACTAAAGTTCAAGATACACTTATTGCTCAAGCAGGTAGTGACTTACAATATCTTGGTAAAATTGTATTAACTTTTGATGAAAACAATAATATAGTTGATTCTAAAGGTGAATTAATTAATTTAGAAGAAGTTGAAAAAGAAAACGAAGCAGTAAAAGAAAAAATCGTATCTTATCAAGAAGATGTAGAAGAAATATTTAGTAGAGAAATCGCTTATGTTGATAATAGAATTAGCGGTAATGGTAATTTAGGAGCCTTAATGACTGATGCAATTGTTAATTCCAATGACTTAGCAGAAATGGGACATGATATTGACTTTGCATTCCAAAATTCTGGTGGAATCAGAGTTGGAAGTATTGGTCCTGGTAATTTAACTGTAGGTGATGTCTTTGAATTAGAACCATTTGGTAACAATATAATTGTATATGAAATGACAGCACAACAAATCAAAGATATGATTGCTACTAATTATAAAAGAGATAATTCTATTGACTTAAGATCTGCTGGTCTTAAATATGAAGTTGTTGTCAATCAAGTTGGTGATGTAAAAAGAGTAGATTTAACTGATATGGCAGGCAACGAAATTGAAGAAGATACCTATACGGTAGCTCATAACTCATATGTTGCAAGTTCCTATGATTTTGAATCAGAAACAGAAGGTAAAAATACTTATATCAGAGTTAATGATACAATAATTCACTATCTTGAAGATGTCATTAGTCCCGAAAAAGTTCAAAGTTACTATGCTGCTCAAGAACTTTCCAGAAGTGATGTCTCTATAGAACAAGGAGGTTCTGGTGAAACAGTTGGATTTACAGAAGTAGATCTTACAACTGTTGGAAAAGCAGATGGCTCTGTAAGTGCTGGTAATTTATTTGCAGATGCTGCTAGTCATGTTCTTGATGTAGATGTAGGTGCTTTCCCAAGTGATCAATTAGCAACTGGTGCAACTTATCCAGGTAATAATGATATCTACAGTAGTTCACTTGGTTTACTCTACGCTAGTTTTGGATATGATAATAATATAACAATAGCTACTGTAACCGGTAGTGACCTTGAAAATATGTTACTCAGCCAGGCTAGATACTATGGTGAAGGACCAGTAATGACTCATGTATCTTCGGGAGTAGAGTATACTGTAAAAATGAATAACGGTGAAATTGAAGATCTAATGGTCTATATAGACGGCAAAAGAGTGAAAGCTGATCAAGAATATACATTTGCTGTTAACAGTTATGTATGGCAATATTATAGTGAAGCAGGAGATCCTATAAAGACAGAAACTACAAGTATGACTGAAAAAGAAGTATTATTAGAATACTTAAATGAAGTTGAAACTATAACAGATTCTGTCTTAGAAGAAAGAATTACAATCACTAATTAGTAATCATATTTTAAAATGAAAAGGTACTTCGAAAGGAGAAATCCTCTTAAACTGAGGGTTTCTCTTTTTTTTATTTTACCTAAATATTTATTATCATAGATATTTATATAAGAATATATTTTATATTTATTACATATAACAACTCATTATTATTTAATAAAACCTGCTCATTACTTAGTTATTATTGTCTTTTCATCTCATAAATTTCATATTAAATCAAAGATAAATAATATAATTATATATAATTTTTGCTCATACACTTCAAATAAGTTATAATAAATAATAGCAATTATAAATATTAGATATCTAATGTATAATTCTTTACTAAATTATTAATATTTAGCAATTTTTCAGTTGAAAATTATCATATATACAAATATTAATATGAATAGTACTATATCTAATTACTTTTGGAGGCAATTATGCAAAAAAATATTTTAGATATTTTATCATTATAATAATCTTATTAACAATAACACTTTCCGGCTGTGACAATAATCCTGGCCAGTTTTCTTTTAATGTTTATGGTATAATTACAACCGAAAGTCTAGACGAACCCATAGAGAAAGCAAAAGTTAGTATTGCAGGTAAAACTGATTATACAGATGCCAATGGTAATTATAGTATTAATAATATAAGTGAAGGTACTTACAATTGGCAAGTAGAGAGCGCCAAATACAGTGATTATACTCAGAATGTATATATTAATAGTGATCTTAATATAAGCAAAAAATTATCTTTAATTACCGTAAATGCAACTATTACAGGAGCTGTCAATGTATATAATAGTGACCGAAACTATTCTCTACAAAATATGAGTTTAAACAATAATATAAAATCAGAAAAGGTTGCTGTTAATACCTCTAAAACAGTACAAAATTTCAAAGAAAGACAAATAATTATAAATTATAATGACAATATTTCCAATAATGAAATTCAAGATTTTGAAATCAATCATAATCTTATCAAAATAAGAAAAATATATTTTAAAAATAATAATATTTTTCTGTATAAAGTATCTTCAAATAAAGATATTTTAAAATCAATTAATCAATATAATGAGTATAAAATTGTTGAATGGTCAGAACCTAATTATATAATTAAACTTAATACTCATCCTAACGATTCTTTTTATGATCAACAATGGGGACATAGAACAGTGAATTTGGAACCAGCTTGGGATTTATATAATTCAATAAATACTATTAAGGTTGCAGTGATAGATAGTGGAATAATCCCTGAACATGAAGACCTTACAGAAAATATCAGCTACAATCAAGGTAAAGATTTTATTGATGATGACAATCAACCCAATGATGAAAATGCTGATTACAGCCATGGTACCCATGTAAGTGGAATTATAGGAGCAGTTAGTAACAATTCTATGGGAGTAAGCGGAGTTGCAAGAAACATAGCAATTATTCCAATTAGAATCTTTTATAACGGTCAAGTACAAACTGCAAGTGATATTGCTGAAGCTATAAATTATGCGGTAGATCAAAATGTAGATATCATCAATATGAGTTTTGGAGGCTATAACAGTTTAACAATGCATGAATCCATTAAAAATACTAATAATGAAGATGTTATTTTAGTTGCTTCTTCTGGAAATTATAGTGAAAATGAAGTGCTCTACCCAGCAAAATTTCCGGAAACTATTGCTAGTGGTCCTGATGTCAATAATAATATTGCTAATTACTCTAATGAAGGTGAAAATCTTGATTTAGTTGCTCCCGGAGGAAGTACTTACGGTATATTAAGTACTAGTGGCTATAATGAAAAATACATTGAAATGACTGGAACCTCTATGGCAGCTCCATATGTAAGTGGTGTTGCTGCCCTCTTATTAAGCAATGGAGTAAGTCCCTCTCAAATAAGAAATAGATTAACCTCTACAGCCGTTGATCTTGGTCCAACCGGAAAAGATAATACTTATGGCTATGGTTTAGTAGATGCTTATGGCGCCTTAATTAATATACAGCTAAAAAGACCATATGTTTTTGCGGCTGTAAAAGAAAACGGTTCAATTAAAATAAAAAGTGAATTTATTACAATCAATGGAAATAACACATATACCTTAGATGAAATAGTAAATGATGAAGTAATTGTAGTTGCATGGCGGGATGTAAATGATAATAGAGAAGTTGATGCAGGGGATTATTATGGTGAATATAATAATAAACTCAATGTTTTAGAAAATACTCTCTATGATAACATAAATATCGATATGTATTATATTCCTCAAGATAATAGTACCAGTATGGAAATACTAAATATGATCACAACCTCAAAATTTTAAAAACAAGGATGTGTTAGTTATGAAAAGACATTTACCATTAATCATTTTAATAAGTTTATTCTTGATTTTTAATAGTATTGCTATGGTAAATGCACTCGAAATAAATGATACTGAAATAAACTTTGATATATCGCCACAAGAATTAAACAATAAAAGTTATGTACCTCTAAATCAATTTAACAGGCTAGAAAACTTTCTTATGGAGAATTTACAGGACAATAGACACTTAATCATTTATAAAAATAAGCACTTTATTATATCAATTTCTCATAAGATAGTGAAATCAAGTCAGGGGGAATTTACTTTAAAGACTAAACCTGTTTCTTTAAATAACCATCTTTTAGTACCATTTGAATTAATTAATAAAATTTTTAATAATCAGGATATAGTTCAAGAAGATAAACAAGATAATAAATTGGCATTCAAAATATCAACAAATAAAAAAACTTATAGTAATAGTGATATAATTGAACTAAGGATTAAAATAGTAAATAATAAAAACCAAGATATAACTTTAGAATTTAATTCCGGCCAAAAATATGATATATATATAAAAAATAAAAATGGTAAAGTAATATATAGTTGGGCTAAAAATCAAATCTTTATTCAAACTTTTGTGTCAGAGACTATTGAAGCAAATAGTAAATTAGTTTATAAAGAAAACATTGATATATCAGATCTAACAAAAGGCACTTATTTCTTTGAAGTAGAAATTATTGTTCAAGATTATAGATTAAAAGCACAATCGATCCAAATTAATATTAATTGAATTTCTTAAATCTTTTTATATTTAGATATTTTTAATATTCTTTTTTAAGATAAAAAAATAATACTTTTAAATGTTGTCTAACTTGAGGGGTTTAAATGAAGAAAAAATATATTAAACTTTTAGATAGATATATAATAAAAGAAATTACCTTTCCCTTTTTAGCTTCAGTAATTATAATTTCAATAATTTTATTGGGGAATTATCTGTTTCAATTAACAGATCTAATAATTGTAAAAAATGTTCCAATTCATCTAGTTGTAGAATTATTATTGTATAATTTACCCGATATTATTGTAAGAACATTTCCGATTGCAATCTTGTTTTCTACCATGACAGGGATAGGTAGATTAAATCGGGAAAATGAAATTACTGCATTTAGAATGGGCGGTATAAGTTTATACCGATTAATTATACCTGTCTTAATAGTAGGCATTATAATAAGTGGACTTACTTTTTTCTTTAATGAGGAAATTGTTCCCTGGGCTAACCATAAAGCAAAAAATATTATTCGAAACACTATCTTAAAAGAAAGTATGCCTAATACCCAAGAAGAAGTATTTTTTAGAGGTCCAAAAGGAAGACTGTTTTATGTTAAAGAGTATAATGAGTCAGAAGATAAAATTAATAATATAATAATATATAACATCAAAGAAAATGACCAATCTGAAACCTATCCTGAAGTTATTACAGCTCAAATGGGTGTAATAAAAGAAAATATTTGGGAACTACAGGATGGTATTATACATGAATATAATAAAGAAGGTAACATAATTTTAGAAAGTCAGTTCAAACAAATGAAATTTGAAATAACTGAAGAGATGCAGCAGGCTTATGGTAATCAAAAGACTACTAATGAAATGAGTCGAAAAGAACTAGCCAAAAATATTAAATTGTTCAGAAAAAGCGGGATTAGTGTCAATTCTTTATTGGTAGATTATCATTTAAAATTAGCTCAACCATTTGTAGCCTTTATTTTTGTTTTAATTGCAGTACCGCTAAGTTTAACAAATAAAGAGAGTAAAGCAGTAAATATTACTTTTACAATAATTATCATCTTTGCATATTATCTGATTCTTTCTGTCTGCCGTTCACTGGGTAGAAATGAAATATTACCACCATTAATTGCAGCCTGGCTGCCCAATACAATATTTATGATATTAGGATTACTTATCCTATTTTTAAAAGAATCATTTGAAAAAATACTCTATAAAATCATACCAGGTATTATAGTTCTATTTCTTATCTTTAATATAATCCCAATAAATACTGCTCTAGCTGATGAATTGTTAATCAATAGCAATTCTGTAAGTTATAATCCAGAATTGAAAATGATTAAAATTGAGGGAAATGTCGATGGTAAATATAATGATATCTATTTAAAATCAGACCTAGTAAATATCAAAACAGATGGTGAAGGAGAAAGACTATTTCAAGAACCAGAAAATATTGAATTACTGCCGGGAGATATAACGGGGTGTGATTTTAAAAAACCACACTATTATTTTGACGCAAACCGAATTGATATTTCCCCAAATGAATACTTAAAAGCTTATCATGTTGTATTTCGTGAACTAGGAGGCAATTTGCCTCTTTTTTATTGGCCGTATCTATATATCTCTTTAAAAGATGATGACCAAAACTTCTTCCCACGAGTAGGTTATAATAGCCAAAGAGGCTGGTTTTTAAAGACAACCTATAATTATTACATAGATAGATATGATTTACCCGGCAGCCTTTATGTAGACTATTATACACTAACTGGTTTTGCTGGTGGTATTAAACAATACTTCATCAACAGCAATCAACAAAAAGCATATATATATTACTATAAACAGGATAATAATATAAATATAGCCAATTTGTTTAACTGGGAAGGGGAAGTATACCATCAATTTGAAGGAGAGCATTGGAATGAAGAATCCTCTTTTTTTTATCAGGAATATGATGATCGAGAAGTGTTAGATACTTCTTTAAATTTTAGTTACATAAAAGAGCAAAATAATTTTAATATAGATACATATTATGACAGTAAAGATTATTATGAGAATAATATAAATAATAGTAAAACATATGGTTCCAATTTTTCTTTTAAGAGTAGATATTTTGATTCACTTGATCTTAACTTAGGTTATGATGTTGAGTATGATTACGATCCGAAAGATGGACTTGATGAATACATAGGTAAAGAAATTGATTTAGTTAATGACTGGGGTAATGATTGGGAAACAGGTTTGGAGTATGAACATGAAGAAAAAATTGAACCTGATACTGAAGCTGTGAATAGATGGGGTGGAAAAGCTTATATTTCAAAAGGTTATAAGGATTATGATTTCACATTATTATGGGAAAGGTATGATCCCAACTTCTCGGCAGAAGATGAAGTAGCTTTTTATCGCTCTCCTGAATTTACCACTGAATACAAACCACCCGGTAATTTTGATTATCTATTACAAACCGGCCATTACTATGAAGCAGATTCTGATATCGAGGGTAAAAGAACCAGATTAGAATTAATCTATAATGATAGAATGATTATTGGCGATTATAATTCTGTAAATGTTAATCAAAAATTACATTCTAACTTCTATAGTGTTAATTATTTAGGTGACATAGTTCAACCTTATCAAGGTGTATCTGAAAGTGAGATTAACCTGAAAACTAAATTGGGAGAACACATAACACTAAATAATGATTATAGTATGATTAGATATTTGGGTTTTAGTCCCTTTAATTTTGATCAAGCTGAGTTTAAAACCTTAATTGAAAATCAATTAAACTACCGACTTAATGATAAAATTGACATAGAATTAAATAGTGGTTATGATTTTGAAAAGGATGAATTTTTATTATTAGAGTTTTTAGCTAATTATAATGTTAATAAATATTGGAACTTGAAAGCAGGAACAACTTATGATATCAATAATAAAACCTTTGATGATAACTTATTTTTAAAGAGTCTTTATGAAAATGAAAAAATAAAACATAGATTGGGATTAGAATATGATCTTAACACCAATGAACTTATTGAAGCAGACAGCAACTTCTCTTATGAAATAAAAGGAGATTGGGGCTGGTATTTAGAAAATAATTTAAGCTTTGATTTTAAAGACGAAGATACCATTGAAGAGGCCAATTTACAACTTAAAAAGAAATTCCATTGTCGAGAAATAATCTTTAGTTATGATTATCTTAAAGAGGAATATACAGTACAGTATTCAATAAATCTATTTCCCTCTCAGGGAATTGAATTTGTCAAAAATGAAGAAGCCCTTATTTTTGATTCTGATATTAAAGATATGCTTGAAAAAGAAAATTAAAATAGGGAGGTTTATAAATGCACAAATTTGACTTAAAATGGGTCATCTTTATACTTTTATTGATTTTATCCTTTAATTTCGCAGCTGTTTTAGCTCAACAAGATAATCAGGAAAATAAAGCAGAAGCAAAAACAGTTTATATTGATTCCGATCATTTGAAATATGAAGAAGAAAAAACAATTTTATCTGGTCATATAGTAATCAGGAAAGATCAAACCACCATTAAAGCCAACAATGGTGAACTAATTAGAGAAGAAAACAAGTTATTTTTGGAAAATGAGATTAATGTTGATTACGAAGATGGTATTGTTACTTCTAATAATTTAACTGCTCTATTAAAAGAAGAAGAATATATATTTGAAAACAATGTTAAAATGGACTATATATTAGAAAACCGCGATGAAAACATGCAACTGGAAAGTGAATACCTACAGATTTTTGGTGAAAATAATTCCTTTACTGCTAAAAATAATGTATTAATAAAATATGAAGGTAAAAATTTCAAAGGTGATAAAGCAGAATATGTTGGTGAAGAAGAAATACTTTATCTAACCGGTAATGTAATGATTGAAGAAGGTAAAAACTGGGTCAAAAGTAACCAGGCTAAATTTTTCTTAGGTGAAGGTAAAGAAGGCTATACAGCTGATGGTAATGTACAAATTAAAATGATTCTAGATTAATGCAAAATAAAAGGAGTAATCTATGTATATATTTATTGGTACTTTATTAATTATAATTGACCAAACAATAAAATATTTAGTACATAATAATATTGTATTAGGACAGCTCTACCCCTTAATAGAAGACTTTCTTTATATTACATATGTAAGGAATACTGGTATCGCTTTTGGATTGTTTAAAAATAACAATATATTTATGATTATATTAATTTCATTCATAATCCTTGTTTTATTATATCTTTATAAAAAAGAGGAAAGTAAGGTATTTACCTTATCTATTCCTGTAACTCTATTAATTAGTGGTGCAATTGGAAATTTGATTGATAGAATATATTATGGATTTATAATTGATTATATTAACTTTCCGTTCTGGCCGGCTTTTAATCTGGCTGATTCATTAGTTGTAATCGGAAGTATCTTATTAGCATTTCATTTATTATTTCTGGTAGAAAAATAATTGCTAGGAGGTTAAATTTTGATTGATCCTATTGCTATAAGTATAGGACCTTTAAACATTCACTGGTATGGAATAATAATAAGCTTTGCCTTATTAATGGGTTTTTCATTAGCTTTATATCGAAGTAAAAAAACAAATATTCCAACAGAATTTTTCTTAGACTTCTTTATTATTGGCATTCCGATTAGTATAATTTTTGCCAGACTTTATTTTGTTATATTTAATTTTAATTATTATATAGAAAATTCACTAGATATTATAGCAATCTGGCATGGTGGATTAGCTATTCATGGAGCAGTTATAGGAGGTATTTTAGTACTTATAGTTTATACTAAAAAAAGAAATTCATCTTTTTTAAAAGTTGTTGATATATTAGCTCCTGCTTTAGTCCTTGGACAAGCTATTGGTAGATGGGGTAACTTTATTAATCAGGAAGCCTATGGGGGAGTGGCAAACGTAAACTTTATAAACTATTTCCCTGATTTTATTAAAAATCAAATGTTTATAAACGGTAATTACCATCATCCTACTTTTTTATATGAATCAATCTGGAATATAATTATTTTTTCGGTTTTAATATATTTAAGTGATAAGAAATTCACCAAAGATGGTGATATATTTTATACCTATTTAATCGGTTATTCAATTGGAAGATTTTTTATTGAAGACATGAGAACCGATAGTTTAATGTTTTTAAATATGCAAGTAGCCCAAATCATAAGTATAATTTTAATTATTTTTGGTTTCGTTATGATTTATATAAACCATAAAAATAGTATATAATTTATAAATACGGGGAGTAAACTATATGAGCTATTTTATGATTACCATATCAGGAATATTATATATTCTACCTTTTTTCAATTCCAATCTACTTTTCTTAAGTTGGATTGCATTTATACCATTTTTATTTGCAATTTATAATACTAATTATAAAAATTTATTCTATAAAGCTTGGTTATTAGGTTTTATTATTATTTCAGGTGTAGGCTATCCCCTTTATTTCCCTATCAAAAGCTTTTCAAACTTCCCTTTCTTAGTAGTAATATTTATCTTGTTTATATTATTTTTAATTTTATCTTTGATATATGGATTATGGGGTAAAATATTAACTCTTATTATTAATAATAAAACATTTAATCCATTTATTTTTTCTATTAGCTGGTTATTTTTAGAAATCGTTAGACATATTATTTTTAATTTTTTTCCGTTAGGTTATCTAGGCTATACTCAGGCTAACTTTAACCATATTATTCAAATCGCTGATCTTGGAGGATTATTCCTTGTTGGTTTTATAGTTGTTTTAATTAACTCTTTATTATTCAAATTTATCACATCTAAAAGAAAAGATTATCTAATAATATCAATTTTGATAGTCGGTCTAGTTTTAGGCTATGGTTTTTATCAAATAAATAGGTATGAAAAAATAGAAAAAAGTCTCAGTGTAGGTATAATACATACTCATATTAATCAGTACGACAAATGGAATAAAAATAATGTTAATAACTACATCGATCTCCTGATTTTTAATGATAAACAATTTGAAAATGTAGATTTAGTCATAACACCTGAGTCTGCATTAACTTTTGACATGAATAGAGAAACATATTATAGGAATAAAATGTTGAATAGAGTAGATGAAACTGACAAATATTTTCAGGCTGGTTTCTTAGCTACTAAAGATAATGGTAACAAGTACTTCAATAGTTCTTATTTAATTAATACAGAAGGGAAAATTGAAAATAGGTATAATAAAAACAAGTTATTATTATTTGGAGAATATGTTATTTTCTCTGACTTGATTAAAAATATTACAGGATATCGACTTAATACTTTACACCCTGGTGAGAAAATCATTAATTTCCAAACATCTTTTGCTCATTGGAAAGCTGTAATTTGTTCAGAGATCTTATACCCTGAATATGTATCTAAACATTTAAATTATTTAGACTTTATAGTAAACCAATCTAATGAAGCCTGGTTTGAAGATAATACTACATTAAAAAATCAAATGTATGCTAGTTTAGTATTTAGAGCTATAGAAAATAGAAGATCAATAATTAAAGCAGGCAATATGACTTATAGTGGAATAGTATATCCATCCGGTAAAAAAGTGAAATATGATAAAAAATCAAATGACAAACTAAAAGTAAGTATTAAAAAGAACAAAGAAATTACCCTTTTTAATAAAATCATGAATATTTTTTAAAAAAATTTAATTTTATTATTCAAGTTATTTGAAATTTTATAATAATATTTTCATTTATTAACAACAAGAAAACTCAATTTGAATCTATGATTTAAGTTGTGATGAACTGGATATTTTAAATATATTCTCTATTTTTTTCGAAAACAGCAACACCAGCGGAAATAATACAACAGTTTCTAGACCAAAAAGGAGATTCCCAATAATATCTATTCAAATATTTCTTATCTTTCTTTTTAATAAGACTTGAAGATATAGTTTTTAAAGTGTTAACTAATTTAGATAATTGTACTGTCGGGGTTTCAAATAAATTATGAACATAATAGTTTTCTCCACTAACAATAAAATTTACAATTTTGTCTCTGAGTAACCTAGTAAATAATATTTAAAAAGTAAGGATAAAAAGAGATAACCTATCCGGCTAGTGGTATCTATTAGTAATATACAAATTTAACCTAAAAAAAGAAGGTAATAATTTAATGGCATTAAAGCTAGGTTTTAACAATTGGCAGTTTAAACGGTGAAGGTAGTTTTACATTAACCTATTCAAATTCAATAACTAGTTCGGGGACAATCAAAGCTGAATATGCAGAAAAAGCAACTGGATATGTAGTCGACTTTGGTTTAAATACTTATAGTTAATGATGAATTTCCCTGGGGAGTTTCTATAAAAAATATAAGTAACTTGACCGCTGGTCAAGCAACTTATTATGAATATGACCCTGTAGAAGAGAAATTTATTGAAACTACTAATCAACCTTTGGATAGTTTAAAATATAGTTTACCCATTGAATTTAACTTAGGTACAAAATATAAATGAACAAAACATACTAATTTAATTGGATTCTATTCCTTAACAAATTATAATGTCGGTTATACTGATCATCAAATATCAGGTGGCATTGAATATAATCGAATCAAATTTTTACCGTTAAGTTTAGGGATTACATATTCTCCTTTACAGGGTAATATGATATTGTCTTCAGGTGCAGCCTTAAACTTAGGGTATCACTAAAGTAACTTTCTCCCCTGTTTAACGGTTCTCAAAGCTTCTCGCTTGGATTAAGTTCCGGCTTCTCATTTTAACAATAATGTTTTATATTATTGCCCCGCTTTTGCGGGGCTTTTTAATTTCTATACATATAATAGTACTATAAAATCTTTTCTAACCAAAAAAACTTGATTCTAAGCCGATATACATATAAAATGAATAATGTTGTTTATTGTAAATATATACAAAATAGAAAGGAATGTTTTATGACTAAGCATACCAATATTATTAATCTCGCAGTTATTGCACATGTAAATGCTGGTAAATCAACTCTAGTAGATGCATTTTTAAATCAAAGTGGAGTTTTTAGGGAAAACGAAGAAGTCGAAGAATTTATAATGGATAGTAATGAACTTGAAAAAGAGCGCGGAATAACTATTTATGCCAAAAACTGTTCAATCCAACATGATGGTTATAAAATTAATATAGTCGATACACCCGGACATGCTGACTTTTCATCTGAAGTAGAAAGAATAATCAAGGCAGTAGATACAACTATTTTAGTTGTCGATTCAAGTGAAGGCCCGATGCCTCAAACAAGATTTGTATTAAAAAAATCTTTAGAACAAGGCATAAAACCTATATTATTCATTAATAAAATGGATAAAAATAGTGAAAGAGCGGAAGAAGTAGTTGATATGGTCTTAGATCTATTTATTGACCTGCAAGCCGATGATAAACAACTTGAATTTCCTATAATTTATGGAATAGCTAAAGACGGTATCGCAAATAAACAAATAGATGGAAATAGTGAAGATCTAGAACCATTGTTTGATACTATAATTGATCATGTCGAACCTTATCCAGATCTTAATAAAGAACCTCTTCAATTACAGGTCCATGACCTCGCATATGATGATTATCTCGGTAGAATTGGAATTGGAAGGATATACAGCGGTAATATTAATAAGAAACAAAATGTTGCGGTCTCTAAAAGAGATGGTAGTGTTAAAAAAGAAAAAGTAACTGAATTATTAGGATATAAAGGTTTAAGTCAAATCTCAACAGAGAAAGCAGGAAGTGGAGATATAGTTGCAGTAGCAGGTATACCTCATATTTCTATAGGAGAAACAATTTGTGATGTTGGTAATGTAAAACCAATGGATACAATTAGTATAGATGAACCTACCTTATCTATGAATTTCTCGGTTAATGATTCACCGTTTTCAGGCCAGAGTGGTAAATATTTAACTTCAAGAAATTTAAAAGCAAGACTTGAAAAAGAACAAGAAGTAAATGTAGGTTTAAATGTTGAAAAACTAGAAGGTAGTAAAGGATTTAAAGTATCTGGAAGAGGAGAATTACACCTTTCAATATTATTAGAACATATGAGAAGAGAAGGTTATGAAGTCTCTGTATCTAAACCAGAAGTTCTATACAAAGAAGAAGGAAATAAGCTTTTAGAACCTGTTGAAAGAGTTATTGTTGAAGTTCCCGAAAAATATTCCGGTAGTGTTATTTCTAAATTAAATCAACGTAAAGGTCTAATGCAGTCCATGGATAAAGATAGTGACTATATAAGATTAGACTATTTAGTTCCAACCAGAGGATTAATTGGATATAAAAGTGAATTTATCACTGATACCAGTGGAGAAGGTACTTTAATCCGTTCCTTTGATAGATATGAAGAATACAAAGGCAAAATACCTCAAAGAACTAATGGAGATTTAATTTCACAAAAAGAAGGAGTAGCAAGAGCATATGCCCTTGATAATTTAAGTGAACGGGGGCAAATATTCATTAAACCCGGCACAAAAGTTTATGAAGGTATGATAATCGGAATGAATAATAAGGATAACGATTTAACAGTTAATCCCTGTAAAAATAAAAAATTAACAAATATGAGAGCCTCAGGTTCAGATGATTCTGTTAATCTCGCTCCTCCAAAAGAGTTTACTCTAGAAGAAGCATTAGAATATATCAAAGATGACGAACTCGTAGAAGTAACTCCTGATGCCATTAGACTCAGAAAGAAAATTCTAGATGAAAAAATTCGTAAAAAAAGTGAAAAATAATATATAAATAAATTTTACTAATTTTAAAGTCCTGGGAAATCCCAGGTCTTTAATTTTACAATCCTGATTATCCAAAGAATAATAGAACTATCATTTACTTTTTTTAGTTTATATAATATCATTAGTTTAAGAAGGAAATAATACTTGGGAGGTTTTTAAAATTAAAATTAAGGGGAATGAAATTATAGAAGAGTTAAAAACTGTTCTTTCCAGTAAAACAATCGATGCCCTAATACCTCCACTAATTTATGTTATTATAAATACTTTTTTTAGTCTAAACATAGCAGTAATTTCTGCTTTAAGTATTGCTATATTATTTGGTATTATAAGACTAACTCGCAAACAACCTTGGAAATATGCCCTTGGGGGTATATTTTTAGTCAGTTTAGCTTCTGGATTAGCTTATATAACTAAAAGTGCCGCTAGTTACTTTATCCCCGCAATTATTAGCAGTTCAGTCCTTTTGATTTTAACACTTGGTAGTATAATCTTAGGTAAACCATTAGCTGCTTGGGCAAGCCACTTAACAAGAGGATGGCCCTTAGAATGGTTTTGGCGAAGAGATGTAAAACCCGCATATCGAGAAGTAACCTGGTTTTGGAGTGTTTTCTTATTAATGAGATTGATCCTACAAATAATACTTTATAGAATTGGTGAAACTTCGCAACTAACCTGGGCTAATATCCTATTAGGTTGGCCTTTTACCATCCTTGTCCTTATTTTCAGTTATATATATGGTATCTGGCGCTTAAATGATTTAGGTGGCCCCGGGGTTCATGAATTTAATGAAGGCAAAGAACCACCCTGGGATGGACAAAATAGAGGGTTTTAAAATTAGATAATTTTATAAAATAATTAATACAATTTTTTAAGGAGAGTATATTATTGTTAAAACAGGCAAAAAATATTTTAAAAAAATATTATGGATATGAAAATTTTAGGGATGCACAACAAAATGTTATTGAAAGTATTTTAAATAAAAATGATACTGTTGCAGTAATGCCGACTGGTTCTGGAAAATCAGTTTGCTATCAAATTCCTTCATTAATATTTTCAGGGGTAACTATAGTTATTTCACCCTTAATATCTTTAATGAAAGATCAGGTAGATGCCCTTCAAGAAATGGAAATCCCTGCAACATTTATCAATAGTTCAATAAACTATACTGAAATTAAAAAGAGATTAGAAGAAGTTCAAAATGGTAAATATAAGTTATTATATATAGCTCCGGAACGTTTAAGTTCCTCTAAATTTTGGAATTTACTTAATAATTTAGATATATCATTATTAGCAATTGATGAAGCACACTGTGTTTCTCAATGGGGACACGATTTTAGACCCAGTTACCTATATATTGAAAAAATGATAAATCAATTAAATAAGAGACCAGTTGTGGCTGGATTTACTGCTACTGCAACACCTGAAGTAAGAAAAGATATCATAAAACAATTAGAATTAAAAGACCCGGATATATATGTAAGCGGATTTGATAGAGAAAATCTTACTTTTACATTAAGACGAGGAGTTAATAAAGACCAATTTGTTCTTGATTATGTTAAAACTAATAATGAAGAGACTGGAATTATATATGCTGCAACACGAAAAGAAGTTAACAGAATTAATGGTATCTTAAAAGACAATGGTTATAAATCTGATCGTTACCATGCTGGATTATCTGATAAAAAGAGACATCAAACCCAAGAAGCCTTTTTATATGATGATATTAATATAGTAGTTGCAACTAATGCTTTTGGGATGGGTATTGATAAATCTAATGTTCATTTTATAATACACTACAACATGCCAAAAAATATAGAATCTTATTACCAAGAAGCAGGAAGAGCAGGCAGAGATGGTGAACCGAGTGAATGCATTTTATTATATTCACCTGGAGATCAACAAATCCAGAAATTTTTGATAAACCAAACTGAAACCACTGCCAAAAGAAAACAAAAACAAATGCAAAAACTACAAAAAATGGTTGATTATTGCCATACCACTATCTGTTTAAGAAAATATATTTTATCATATTTTGGAGAAAAAGACTTAGATAATGAATGTGGAAACTGTAGTAATTGTAATGATACTCGTCAATTAACCGATATTACGGAAGAAGCACAAAAAATACTATCCTGTGTTTATCGAATGAAGGAACGCTGGGGAGCAACGATGACTGCCCGGGTTTTAGCTGGTTCAAAAAATAAAAAAGTATTAAGTAATAATTTTGATAATATATCAACTTATAATATAATGCCTAATTATACTATAAAAGACATTAAAGAACAGATTAATATGCTTGCTGCTGATGGTTATTTAAATCTAACAGAAGGTAAATATCCCAAATTAAAATTAAACAACTTATCTTACAAAGTACTTAAGGGTAAGGCTAAAGTAAAACTAAGAATTGAAAAGAAATACCATAAAATAAGTAGTGATAATGATCTATTTACCGAACTTAAAAACTTAAGAAAACAAATTTCTAAAGATGAAGGTGTACCACCTTATGTCATCTTCCATGATAAAGCTCTACGAGAAATGAGCTATCATATGCCCGTAGATAACCATTCAATGCTTAAAATTAGTGGTGTCGGATCAGTTAAATTCAAAAAATACGGTAGGCAGTTCATTGAAATTATTAAAAAATTTAAGTAAAATAATATTTAAAATAGGTTTTCCAGTAAGGAGTGTCTAACTAGATGAATAACAAAGAAAAAGTCGGAGGTCGTGCATATTCAAACGGAGTTCGACTTCAAAACAAACAAAGGTCAGTAAAAGCTTACTATGATAATAATGGTAATATTAGAATACAAACAAATCAAGTTAAGAAAAATAAATTTATGAAATACATTAAAAAAATTCCTTTAATTAGAGGAATTGCAGTTTTATTTTTTGCTATATTATCTTTTTTAAAAGAAGTTTTTAAGGAACCTAAAAAGTACTGGTTTGTATTTTTAATTTTGCTTGCAGAAATTTTATATATGATTTTACCTAGTGATTCAAGCTCTGCAATTCAGGGAGTAGTTTTTCTAATCTATATTTCTATTCCAATTGTATTACTATTTGTTTTTAAAAATAGTGTCTCAGAAGTCTTAAAATTTCATGGGGCAGAACATAAAGCAGTAAACTATTATGAAAATGACTACCAGGGTGATATAGCTTCCTATTCTAGAATTCATCGAAGATGTGGTAGTAACATAGTATTTTTCTATATTATATTTTCTATTTTAGTTAGTTTTTTTGATTTAGGACTTCCATTACTTTTACAGGAACTTTTAATTTTAGGAATAGCTTATGAAGCTATCAAATATCTACCAGAAAAGCTGCTGGGTATCCCTTCACTATTTCAAAAAATTTTTGCCCGTGAACCAGAAAAAAGACAGTTAAAAGCAGCCGAAGCTGCTTTAGAAGTATTAACTAATCGGGTCTAATAAACAAACAGATTATTAAAAACTTTACAATAGGAGAGAATTTAAGATATGGAAGATATAAAATACTTAAAATTATTATCAAATCAATATCCAAATGTTCCAGCTGTTAGTACTGAAATCATAAACTTGAAAGCAATTTTAAACTTGCCAAAAAGTACTGAACATTTCCTTACTGATTTGCACGGGGAACATAAAGCATTTCAGCACATGTTGAGAACTGCTTCTGGTGTAATAAAGTACCAAATAGAACAAATATTCTCTGATAACCTAGACAAATCGGAGAAAAATGAATTGGCAACTCTAATCTACTATCCAGAGGATAAATTAAAATTATTAAAAAACGAAAAAGAGCTTACTAACGAATGGTATAGAACTTCCTTAAATAGAATCATCAAACTATGTAAAGAAGTTTCCTCTACCTATACCCGGTCTAAAGTTAGAAAAGCATTACCGCAAAAATTTGCCTATATTATTGAAGAATTGCTTCATTTAAAAAAACAAGATCAAAATAAAAAAGAATATCACGATGAAATTATTTCGACAATTATTGAAATTGGCCAGGCAGAAAGTTTTATTATTTCTCTATCTAATTTAATACAGACCTTTTCAATTGATAAACTGCATATCATTGGTGATATTTTTGATAGGGGTCCCAATCCTCATAAAATTTTAGAAGAACTTAAAGATCATCATAACTGTGATATACAGTGGGGTAACCATGATATATTATGGATAGGAGCTGCCCTAGGACAACAATCTTTACTGGCTACCGCTATCAGAATCACTCTTAGATATGGTAATCTTGAATTATTAGAAGAAAACTATGGGATAAATATGCGCCCCTTAGCCAGATTAGCCAGTCATTATTATAAAAAAGATATTTATGAAAAGTTTTATCCAAAACAAATCAACAAAGACTTAGACGAAAAAGAGAAAAAGATAATTTCTCAGATGCAAAAAGCAATAGCAGTTATCCAATTTAAATTAGAGGGTAATCTAATAAAAGAAAAATCAGATTTTGAAATGAATGAAGTTCTGTATTTAGATAAAATTGATTATGAAAAGGGGACTATAAACATTGAAGGAAAAGAATATGAGCTAACTGATAATCATTTTCCTACAATCGACCCTGATAACCCCTATAAACTAAACAAACAAGAAGAAGAAGTGATTGAACAGCTCAGTCATTCCTTTAAAAACAATGATAAATTACAAAATGACATTAGATTCTTATTTAATAATGGTAGTATGTATTTAAGATATAATGACAACTTATTATTTCATGGTTGTGTTCCATTAGATAAAAACGGTGAATTTTCATCTTGGGAAATAGATGGAATAGAATACAAAGGTAAAGAACTATTGGACTTTTTTGATGATATAATAAGAAAAAGTTATTCATATAAATATGAAGAAACTGATTATAGAGATTGGTTATGGTATTTATGGCGGGGTGAATTATCTCCGCTCTTTGGTAAAAATATGATGACTACCTTTTGTCGTTATTTTACCGATGAACCTTCCTTATATGTTGAAAAAGAGAACCCATATTATGAAGCAAGAGAAAAAGAAGAAATCTGTGATAAAATTTTAGAAGAATTTAATTTAAATCCTGAAAACGGTCATATTATAAATGGACACACCCCTGTAAAAGAAAAACATGGTGAAAGTCCAATAAAAGGAAATGGAAAATTATTAGTAATTGATGGTGGGATTGCAGCTGCTTATCAAAAGAAAACTGGTATTGCTGGTTATACATTAACATACAATTCATCAGAAATGAGATTGATCTATCATAAGCCTTTTATTTCTAAAGAAATAGCTGTTAGGGAAGGGAATGATACCGTTTCTTCAAAAAGAATCATTAAATTCATGGATAAAAAGAAAATCTCAGATACTGATATTGGTAACAAATTGCAGAAAAAGATTAATAACCTAATGAAATTATTAGAAGCCTATAACAAAGGAATTCTTAAAGAAAAGTATTAGTTAATATAAAAAGGAATAATTCTCCTTATGGTGAATATTAATAATAAGAAAAAATTGAATGAATAAAAATTTTTCACATTCATATCGAGTTTTAATTTTTTTTAAGAGCTCGATTACAATGGGGACATTTGAATTTTATAGACTTTAAATAGACCTTATTGGCTTCAAAGGTGAAGTCACAGACCTTACAGAGGAACTGACCCTTACCACCATTGTTGTCATAGAGATATTGATGGGGTGCATTACAGCGTGGACATTTGATAGTATCGGGCACTTTGTTTACTGAGTTTTTATGTCGATTAATAGGTTTCAGTTCTTTGCCGTGAATATCCTGATAATTTTGTAG
>CAJXKY010000032.1 GCA_913055675.1 uncultured Halanaerobiales bacterium | reverse complement strand
TAATTACAAGACTTCGTTTAAATCTATCTAGTAGTATATAGCCACTATGGTATATATGAAGTAATAGAAGCTCCTTCTAAAATCTTTGATTTAGTGGGAGAGGTTCACAGAATAGTATATGCACAGGGATCTTTTGCTTTACCCATTCAATTAAACGAAATATTCGGTTCTAGAGGACCTTCGATATATGGTATGAATATGAGTTTTAATGCCTTTATAGTTGATTTCACTGCGAAAAGTCTAAAAATTACTTAAAAGTCCGAATAATTCCCATTTTACCCTCTAAATCAACCATTATCTATGATATAATCAAAGTATCATAGAGTTTTGGAGTGATAATTAATGTTTGAACCTTTTGATGAAGAAAATCAAGTTGGATTCGGTGATTTTGACTTTAATTTACCTGATAATCTAAAAGAACAACTAAATAAAGGGTGGCCCGGCAAATTCTATGAACATGTCTTTACTGAAATAGATGAATCTAAGTTTGCCGCCATGTATGATAGCCAGTATGGACGACCTAATTTTCCTGTTAAGATTTTAGTCTCTTTAGAAATAATGAAACATCAATTTGATCTTTCTGATAAAGAACTTCTAGAACGCTTTCACTTTGATGCCCGTTACATAAAAGCCCTTGGTCTTAATGAAGTAGGACAGTTAACATTAGGTGAAAGAACTCTTTATGACTTTAGAGAACGCCTTTTAGACTACATCAAAGAAACCGGACATGATCCACTCACTGAAGTTTTTGATGATTTAGTAGCCAACTTTATCGAAGTTGCTGACTTAGATACTGATATTCAGCGTATGGATTCTACAATGGTCAGAGCCAACATCAAACATCTTTCTCGTATTCAACTGATGCGTAAGGTATTAGATAATTTAGTTAAAGAACTACCTGAACATAAAAGAAATCAAATTCATAAAAATATACTTAAGACTCTTGATGATGATGGTTTTAGAAACTATCTCAATAACTTCGATAAAGAAGAAATAAGAGATTCTCTTTTGGGGAAATTAAATTCTTTAAAACTTCTTTTTAAAAATGACAAGGAAATTAACGAAACTAAAGCTTATCAACAGTTATGTCGGCTTGTAAAGGAACAATCTATAGAGACTACCAAACAGTTAAAAGCCAAAGATGATAAAGATGTTAAATCTTCTAGCATGCAAAATCCTTATGATGAAGATGCAACCTATCGTAAAAAAAGGTTCAAAAGCACAAAAGGGTTATTCAGTTAATATTAGTGAAACATCAAATCCTGATAATCCAGCCCAAATGATAACAGATGTTTCATTAGATGCTAATATAAATAGTGATGTTAACTTTCTAAATAATAGATTAGCTGATATTAATAATAAAACTGATCTAGAAAAACTAATAGTTGATGGTGCTTACTACGGATCTGATAGTAAAAAGACAGCTCAAATAAATAAAACAGAACTTATTCTGACTACTCTTACAGGTCAGGATCCTAAATACAGTACTGCTGAGTTTAAGTTAAAACACAAAGAAGGCATTGTAGCCTGTCCGATGGGGAAATCCCCGGTTAAAGATAAATACTTAAACAGCAGTGATACTTATGCTGCCTGGTTTGAAAAAGGTGACTGTAGAAACTGTACTTATCAGGACAAATGTCCGGTTACTGAACAGAAAAAGAATATGACAGTACGCTTTAAGAAAAAAAGATATGACCGTGATCGTCTAAGAGATAAACATTCTACTAATGAATATCAGCTTTTAAAGAGATTAAGAGCCGCAGTAGAAGGAACCTTTTCTGCTTTAAAAAGATCACAAGGTTTAGATCAGTTCAAAGTATGCGGTAAATTAAAAGTCCGTTGTACAACTATGTATAAAGCGCTCGGATATAACATAAAACAGCTAGTCCGAATACTTAATGGAGACATAAGAACCTGTTTAAGTACAAGGTAAGGTAGAGTATAGACAAATAATAGGATAAATATCATTAGTTAGGTATAATAGTCATCCTAATTGAATATAATTCTTAACCTGACAAATATTTTTACATAATTTCAATGTGCATGAAACTATTTATGAGTTCTTATCCCTATTTTTCGCAGTGTAATCATAGTTGTAATATTTACCATATTTATTACTGGACTTACTTTAAAGTTCAAACCAATATTTAATATCATTATAGGAGGTATATTATTTGCAATTGGTTTTGGAATGATCGGGTTTGTTAATACCTTTCCCTTATTATTAATTTCTACTTTTATTTGGACTATAGGTGAGATTCTAGAAGCAACCAATATTAATGTCTATATAGCAGCTCATGCTCCTGTCAGCCATCGAGCGAGATTTAACTCTATATTTATGTTTATTTCAGGAGCGGGTTACGCTTTAGCTCCAAAATTAGGTGGCATATTTATAGACAATTGGTCGGTAAGAAATATTTGGTCTACAAGTTTTTTTGTAATGATAGGAGCCATTTTAGCATTAATTATTTTTCATAATTATAAGGAAGGGACTTTTTCTAAAAAAGTCACCGAACAGGAGAGTTAGACTAATTATTTATAAGTATTAATATATAGAATTAATTATAAAATATTGTTTTTCAAAAGAAGAATAAATAATGGTAGGGATAGAAACTATAAGAGGAGTTAAAATGATTAAAAATACAAATAAATATTTCTATAAATATTAAAAGGATGAGGAAGCACCTCATCCTTTTTGATTCTTATTATTTTGAATCTGTAACTTTTGGATCTAAAGCATCTCTTAAACCATCTCCAAGCAAGTTGTAACTTAAAACAGCGAAGAAAATCATAAATCCGGGAATTAAAAGCCAAGGGAATCTAGTAATTTTAGTAACATTTTGAGCTGCTGTTAACATATTTCCCCAACTAGCATTAGGTTCTTGAATACCGAGACCTAAAAAGCTCAGACCAGATTCCATTATTATATAACCTGGAATTGAAACTGTAGCTCTTACTATTACATATGTGGTTGTAACAGGAAGAACATGTTTTTGTATGATTCTGGGATCTCTAGCTCCGATTGCTTCTGCTGCTAAAACATAATCTTCGTTTCGGACTGATAACACCATTCCTCTTATCACACGGGCCATACCAGCCCAACCTCTAAAAGATAGTATAGAAATAATTAAAAAGAAGCGTAAGGTTGATGATATATCAATTGGTAAAACTGCTGCTAATGCGAGTAATAAATAAAAGGATGGTATTGACATAATTACTTCTGCAAATCTCATTAAAATATTATCGACCCATCCTCCATAGTAACCTGCAATTCCACCAACGATCAAACCTATTATTGTAGTAATAAAGATGGCTACAAAACCTATAAACATAGAGACTCTACCACCAAATAAAATTCTAGTAAATAGATCTCTACCATAATTATCAGAACCCAATAAAAATAGATGGGCGGGTTCATCAACGCCTATTAAATGTATATTTGTATCAAAGAGACCTAAGAATTCATATTCCTGCCCCCGATGAAATAATTTTATGGGATATTTTTTATCTCTTATTATTTCATAATCAGCCCAATCTACTGATTCTGTTCTATAGACATAAGGCCAGGATAGTCCATCTTCATCGGTAAAATGAATTTTAGTAGGAGGATGAAAGAAATGTTTTTTAAACCCTTTATATGGATTATATGGTGCTAAAAAACCTGCAAAGATAACTATCAAGTAAAGTATTATAATAATTGTTCCGCCAATTACTGCCATTTTATGGCGTCTCATTCTTTTCCAGGTGTCTTGCCAAAACTCATAATCTTTATTACCTGGTTTTAAATTTCTTGGTTTTTGATTTATTTTATCCATTGTAATCCTCCTTAACTATATCTTATTCGCGGGTCACTAACTGCTAATAAAATATCTGCAATTAAGTTACCAATAATAAGTAATACACTTCCTATCATAAGACCTGCCATTGCAAGATAGAGGTCTTTAGAACGAACAGCAGTTAACATCATTTTACCTAAACCAGGCCAACCTGTTACAGTTTCTGTTAATGCTGCTCCACTAAGAAGCATACTAATTTGAAAACCAAAAATTGTAATCATTGGATTAATTGCATTTCGGAAGGCATGTTTGTAAACAACTTTATTATTTTTTAACCCCTTTGCCCTAGCTGTACGAATATAATCTGACCTCATTGCCTCAATCATCTGCCCCCGCATGATACGAGTTAAGGTAGCCATACTTGCAGTACCTAAAACAATTGCCGGAACGAGTAAGTGTTTAAGAATATCTATAAATTTACCTATAGGTGACATAAAATCATACATAATACTTGTCATACCATTTATGGGTAAAGGAACATTAAATTTCACTATTAAAAATAAAAGTAAAAGTGCGAAAAAGAAATTTGGTATTGATAAACCTACAAATGCTAAACTAGTAAATATATTATCTCCCATTGTATATTTGTGTGTAGCTGAATAAATACCAATTGGTATAGATAAGCCCCAAGCAATAACCATTGCTGCAAAAGATAGAATCATTGTATTAACAACTCGCGTCTTTATAACATGTGTGACTGGAACTTGATAAGTAAATGATTCTCCCAAGTTTCCATGCAAAATTTGCCATAGCCAATGGAAATATTGTTCGGGTACACTTTTATCTAATCCATATTGTCGTTTCATTGTTTCAATTAATTCTTCAGAGACATCAGGATTAAGTCGCATGGTATCTAAATAACTGCCAGGTGATAACTGCATTATAAAAAAGGAGAGCAGAGATATTGCCAGAAGTAAAGGTATAGCCTGTAAGAATCTTCTTAAAATATATGTGCGCATTAATTAGGTACCCCTTTCAAAAAAATAAGTTAATAAATGTGATAATTTTAAAGAGAGAAAGGGCTCAGCCCTTTCTCTCATAGATTTAAATATTATTCTTTTAATTATTTTGTTATATATTGTTCGTAGATATTCCACCACATTTCCCCATAAGCAGTAGGTTGTGTATTTTTGAGAGTATTCCTTACTGCATAAAGAGCATTAGGGGTGACAGTATAAATTACAGGAACTCTATTAGCTATGATTTCCTGGAATTCATCATAATACTTAACTCTTTCTTCTATTTCAGTGGCACTTGCGCCTTTTTCAAATAATTCATCAATTCTAGCTTCCCATTCAGTTGCTGGTTCTTCTTGTTGAGGATTCCACATGTGTAAATGTCCGTGTGAAGGCCATACATTTGCTCCACTATGTGGTTCTACTCCTCCGGTTAGACCAATAATAATAGTATCATAGTTCCACTCACTCATTAGTTGATTAACTAACTTATTAAATTCTATTGGAGTAGAATTAATTTTCATACCTAATTCTCTTAATTCAGTAGCAGCTATATTTAATATAGCTTCTCTTTGAGTATTACCAGCATTTGTAACCATATTAAATTCGACTCTTCTTCCATCCTTATCTACTAAATTACCATTGTCGTCCCATGAGAAACCCCCAGCTTCCAATTCTGCTCTAGCATTTTCTAAACTATAAGGATATTTTTTAACATCTTCATTTAAATACACTTTGTTAGGAGCACTAACTGGACTCCACTGTTTGGAACCATATCCAGCTAAAGCTTGATCTATCATTGTATCTTTGTCCATGGCATATGCTACAGCTCTTCTGAAATTTAGATTAGTAAACCATTCATATTTCCATGGTTGTTCTTCTAATTTTGGATTACGTGGATTCATATTAAATACGAGAAAGTTAGTACCAAAAGTAGGTCCACCGTTTACCATATGATAGTTACCTTCTTCAGCATTTTCTTTAAAACGGTTAAAGTCAATACCTCTTACTCCAAGAGCATGAGTTTGCCCTTTTTCAAACATTAAAGCCTGAGTTTCTTGACTTTCGGAAATTACTCTTACCCATCTAATTATATATGGTAAAGGTCTGCCTTGTGGATCTCTTCTCCAATGATAAGAGTTTCTTAACATCACGATTCTTTCCCCTGCACGATATTCACCAAGTGTAAAGGGACCTGTTCCAACTATTTCGGAAGGTTCTGTATCAATTCCCCACATATCATTAAAATTACCTGCTTGCCAGGCATCATTTAATTTATGTTTCGGGATAATAAATGTTGTCATATTATTTAAAAACGGAGCAAATGGTTTTGGAATTTCTATTTCTACAGTATATTTATCAACTTTTCTATATTCAGGGAATTCACCATCAACCATCATAACATCTCTTGTACTTGTAGGAACATCTTCATCTTTAATAACATCAAAGGTGAAAATCACATCATCAGCAGTGAATTCCACACCATCACTCCACTGGACTCCTTCTCTTAAATAGAAGGTATAAAGTGTACCATCTTCACTTATTTCCCAATCTTTTGCCAAAACTGGGATAAACTCTGTAGTAACACCATGTCTGGAAACTAGACCTTCAAAAATATAGTCTTCTACAATGTCAGTAGAAGATGTTTCCTGTGCAGTAATGACATTAAAAGTTTTTGGGTCGCCTAAGAGTGCAGATACTAGGGTACCGCCGTGTTGACCCTGTTCTCTTTCAGAAACCCAAGGGTCCTTAAGTTTAATTTCCTGCGCCATACTCAAAATACTAAAAGAAAATAAGAAAACTAAGACTAATGTTAACACAACCATTTTTTTCATTTAACTATTCCTCCTCAATAATTATACTACTCATAAAATTTCAATTTAGTTTATTTTCATAATATCTACTTGCTTAGAATTTAATTTAAAGCCTCCTTTCATTAAATTATTTATAAAAATTGGTAAAAATTATAATTATATAGTTATAATACAATGTAAAGTTAAACTTTCCTGCAGTTTTCTTGAGATGAAAAATTGCAAATAATTGTTATTAAATTAAATTTAAAAAAATGTATAAATAATGTTCATATAATTTGGATAATTAAGAATATAATCAACGTTCAAAATTAAATAATTTAAAAATGCAATTAAAAAAAAATATTTTATAAAAAAAATAAAAAATAATTTTAAAACCTGTAAAATTATTTAAAACAATGTGCTTTTAAACAATAGAAGATCGAATGAATTAAAAATTTAGTTGAATGTTATTTATTTTACATTAATATTTATACAAATAAGTTATTCTTTTAATAGAAATAGTTTGAGATCCTCGTAAAAGGGAGGTCTTCATTATGGTCTATGAACGTAAAACTAAAAAGGATTGTAAAGAGATTTTTGATGAAGCTAATGAATTTTTTGAAACCGAATTAGGATTGGAAGGAAATAAAGAAGAAAAATGCGTTAGCTATAGTGGTGGAGGCGGTCATGTGAAAATAACCTGCTGTAAAGAAGATAATAAGTCAGTAGTTGAAATTGCAACTAGAGAATGGGACAGACAGGTCAAGAAATTTTTAAAGAAAATATAGATAAATATTGTGGTGAATGATGTTTATACTTTTAAGCTCAAATAGAGATTTTGTTTTATTATAATAAAATGGGGAACAAAAAATGTTAACCAATAGAGTTAAAGTATTGGCATTGACATTAGTGTTACTCTTATTATTAGTTCCTGCTGCAATAGCTCAAGATAATGGTGAAGAAACTAATGAATTGAATTTAGAGGAATATGATTTAGATTATCTTACTGAAGAAGAAATTGAAACATTAAAAACTGTATTAGAAAACTTACAAGAAGCAGATGTAATTGATGAAGGACAATTAATCGAAATTATAGAAGATTTAGAAATGGTAGAAAATGAAGAAGATACTGAAGAAGACAACTTTGGACAAAGACTTGCAACTTCAATAGAAGAATTTAAAAATGAGAATAATGAAGAATGGACAGGAGAACAATTAGCAAATAACATTCAAGATTTTATAATTAACAATAGAGAAGATATTGTTCCTGAAGAGGCACAAAATAAAAATGGAGAAATGGGAGCTCAAGGCAATAAAGATAATGCCGAAGACAAGGGTAATGGTGGTTACTAAAGATAAATATTAAAGAGCCCGCTACAGGGCTTTTTTTTTGAGAAATAAGTATTTTGTAAAAGAGGTGATCATAATGGCTTATAAATTTAATCCGGAGAAAAAACAAAAACTTAATTCAGATGATAGAAAAAAGCAAATGCCTCCTAAAAAAACTCTCGAAAACATGTTGGTAACAAAAAATATGGATCTATTGGATATAGGAGTAGGGATTGGTTATTTTTCTATACCCGCTTCTAAAATTGTAGGACAGAATGGAAAGGTATATGCAGTAGATACTTCAGAAGAAATGCTAGAAGAATTAAAACAAAAAATTGAAGAAAAAGGTATTGAAAATATTAATTTAGTTAAAGGTAAGGATTATAATACAGATATTAAAAATAATAATGTAGATTATATTTTTATATCTAATGTATTACATGAGGTTGAAGATAAAATATTATTTTTATCTAATTATCTAAATAAATTAAGATCAAAAGGTAAGATAGGAATAATTGAATTTAAAAAAATAGAAGTATCAAAAGGTCCACCAATTGAACATAAAATAAGTAAAGAACAGTTAAAGGAATATTTTAATAAGCTTGATCTTGAAATTATTAAAGAAGTTGATATTAATGAAATACAATATGGAATAGTAGCAAAAAAATAATAGATATAATAGCGTGTGGTTTTTTAATATAATCACACGCTATTTTTATATTACTATTTATAATATCAGTTTGTAAGAATTAAAATAATATTTTGAAGGTCAGATTAGATTTTTATTTAAATAAAATATTGAGAATAGTTTTATAGATAAATAATCAGCGGGGGAGGATTGTAATGAATCATCAAAAGAAATTTTTGGTTATTCTGTTCTTACTTTTGGTCTCAGTAAGTTTATTTAGTAATGTTGTTGTTGCAGAAAATAAATATATTTTAAATTATCAAACAAAAGAAGACAATATAGTAGTAACAACCAAACATGCTGAACTATATATCAAAAAAGGTTATATAAATGAAGAAGAAACATATACTATTGCAAAAAAAATAGAAAAGGGAATTAGAGATTTAAAAATTTATTTAGGTGAATATAATAAATATAATTTTAAGAAAATTGGTAAAATTGAATATTACATAGAAGATCATCACACTATCAAATCAAATGCTATTCCAAGTAATGGGAGGGTTCATTTATCACATGTTCATTTAAAAAAATCCCCCTATATTCATGAAACAGCCCATATATTACTAGATAAAAACGGAGAAGAGATACCGGACGTATGGTTAAAAGAAGGTTTGCCTACTTATTTAAATGCTAAATTTGCCCAATATGAACCGAAAATAATTGGTGATAATAATAATTTGGATAAAAGGACACAACAATATTATCAAAACAAAGAATTTGAAGAGGTATTAGAATATTTTCCCAAGCCCTTTTATAAAGGGGTTAATGAACAAAGAGGGTATTATTGGTTATCAGCTTCTTTTGTAAAATATATTGAAAATAATTATGGAAAAGATAAATTATTAGAATTATATAATGCCAGACGAAAGAAGGTTGCTACTATTGATGTTCTTGAAGACAATTCAAGTAAAAATGAGAAAGAAGGCACAAAGAGGATAGATGAATTTTTAGGAACCTCTGTTGAAAAATTGAAAGAACAATGGTTAACCAGTTTATAATTATTAGATCAAAAAACCTATTTAGTGTATATTTAAATTATAAGCTTTAACATCAAAAAGGATGGGGATCACCCATCCTTTTTTATCTTTTTAAATTATGACTAAACTTTAAATTTATTATTTTTTAATCAAAACCAGATGTTATTATCAAGAGATGTTTTTGTTTAATTAAAAAATATAAGGTAGTAAGAAATCAATAAGTAAAAACATAGCAATTATTACCAGAATTACTATTCGATATTTTACAATAGTTGAACTAATAAAGTCTAGAACTTTTATTGTATCTTTTATAATAACTCCTAAAAATTTGATGGGAGGTATAGTCATATCTAAGACATTTTCCCTTACTGAATTCCAGAAAGGTGGGAAATATATAATATTAATTAAGATTCCTAATAGAAAAATCCCCAAAAGATATGAAAGAGGAGAAAAATAATTACCCTCAGATAATAACATTCCAATTTCATCCATGAAAAGTCCTAAACCCGCTCCATACATTATGGCTAATTTACCTTTAGAAAACTTTTTATTACCTACTATGGCTAACCAACCAGCTACAGCCATTAAAAATATTCCAAAGTAAAAATGATGAATATGATAACCGAATAAGATTATATTACGCCCAATATATATATTTCTATTAATAATTCCTTCTTTTATAGCCATTACAGTGTCATTTTTAACGGAACCTGCAATTAAAACACTTAATCTGATAAATATAAAAGATAATAAATAAGAAATACCTATTAGAAAAGGTAGTTTCTTATTATTTGATTTACTTTTTTGTTTCATCACTGGTCCACCTCCAGATCCTAACTGTCTCTAAATAGTTATTATACATAACTTTAAGGTGATATTTCAAGGTTTAATATAATTTATTAAATATTTTAAAAGAGTGCAAGGGTAATTTTAATAAATATAGAAGTATATAATATAAGAAAATATTAGGAGGTAATTAATTTGAATTCAACAATAGAAACAATTGATAATAGAGTTTCTTTAAGAAGATATAAGGATAAAAAAATAGAAGACGATGATTTAAATCAAATTATTGAAAGTGCAATGAGAGCTCCAACTGCAGGTAATATGATGCTTTATTCTATTTTGGTGATTAAGAACAAAGAAACGAAAAAAATATTAAGTAAAACATGTGACAATCAACCTTTTATAGCAAAGGCTCCAGTAGTTTTAATATTTTTGGCGGATTTCCAAAGGATATTTGATTATTTTGGAGTTTCTAACTTGAAAGAGTATTGTAAAAGAGAAAATAGAGATCTACCAAATCCCAAATTTGCTAATCTTTTTTTGGCTGGGGGCGATGCATTTATTGCAGCTCAAAATGCAGTAATAGCAGCTGAATCAATGGGGATAGGTTCCTGTTATATTGGTGATATAATAGAAAATTATGAAGATAAAAAGGCTTTGCTTAACTTACCTAAGTACACATTACCACTAACGATGTTAACATTAGGATATTATCCTGAAGATTTCAAAAAAAGTAAATCTAAAAGATTTGAAAAAGATTATATAGTGTTTGAAGAAAAGTATAAAAGATTAAGTGAAAAAGATTTAAAAGATATGTATAAAGGAAAAGAAGAAAAGATGAAAAAAAAGAACAGATATAATGCAGAAAATTACGGTCAATATATTTATGCCCGTAAATTTGATACAGATTTTTTTAAAGAAATGGAGAGGTCTTTGCAGGTTATGATTAATAATTGGCTAGAAGATAAATAGATATATCATAATATTTTCAAAAGGTAAAAAATATCACTATGTTGTTTAAAAAAGTAGGTGTATTAATTGAATCCATACTTAGAACTTAAAACTAAACTTCCCAAAAATGATAATCTTGTCCCTAGAAAAGAACTGTTTGATTATATTAAAAAATGTTTTAATAAAAACAAGATGTTATTAGTATCAGCCCCTGCTGGTTATGGGAAAACAACTTTAATTTCAGATTATATAATCAATTGTAAAACAAACTTAATGTGGTATTCTATAAAAGAGGATGATAATGATTTAGAAACTTTTATTGAAGGAATTGTATTCGGATTTCAAAAAAATGATAATCTTTTTTTCAAAAATACTTATGAACTTTTAAAGATTCCAAGTAAAGTAGGGTATAACTCCTTATTAGGTACATTTTTAAGTGAATTAAATAAGGTTAACAAAAATATATATTTTGTATTAGATGACTATCATCTTATTAATAATAAAAAGATTGATGATTTTATTGATAAATTAATTAAATTATTACCAACAAATATTAAGTTTATTATATTAACGAGGGAAGACCCACAATTACCTTTACATAAGTATCGCATTAATAATACGATTTGTGAAATTAGAGCAAATGATTTAAAATTTGATAAAAAAGAGATTAAGAATTTTTTTAAACTAAATAATATTAATGTTGATAAATCAGATATCAAAATTTTATATGGTAAAACAGAAGGTTGGATATCAGGTATAAATTTAGCAGGAATTAAACTAAAAGATAAAAATATAGAAAAGGTAAAAAAGTTTATAAACGATTTTTCTGGAACCAACTATTATATTATTGATTATCTAATAGAAGAAGTATTAGTTGAATTAAGTGATGAAATCAAAAGTTTTTTATATAAAACTTCAATATCTGATCGAATTTCACCTGACCTATGTAATTATATAACTGAACAAAATAATAGTTTTGAAGTTATAAATAGATTAATTAAAATGAATTTATTTGTAACAAAAATTGATTCTAATCAACATTGGTATAGATATCATCAACTATTTAAAGATTACTTATATTTTAATCTATCAAAAGAAGAAAAAATCAATTTACATAATAAAGCATCAAACTGGTTCGCTGATAATGGATACTATCAAGATGCAGTCAATGAAGCTATAAAAGTTAATAACTATAAATTAGCAGTAAAACATATTGATCATGCGATTTATGAATTATTAAAAAATGGTGAAATTAAAACATTATTACATATGTTAGATAATATTCCTGATAAATATATTGTAAAAAGTATGTCTATACTAATAATAAAAGCATGGACACTTTTTGCAACTGGTAATAAAGAAGAAGCATTATATTACATTAAACTAGTTAATGATAATATTTCCAATATAGATAATATTAATAAGGGGAGATTATATACTTTAACATCTCTTATACCTCAAATTAATAATAAACCTGATCCAACTATAATGGCTAAAAAGTCTATTGATTTATTAAAAGATGATGATTATATTTTTAAAATAAATGCATGGATGTCTCTAGGTCAAATTGAAGCAGCAATGGGACAAGTAGATAGATCTATTGAATCTTTTAAAAATGCATATCATTTAGGAAAAAGTTCAGGACAGAGATTTTTGGAAGTAATCTCTTTGATTAATTTAGTATTGAAATTAAATATGAAAGGAAGTTTACAAACTGGTTATCAATTAGTGAATGATTATATAACTAAATATCAAAAGGATAATAATATTTTGGATCCTATATCTAAATTAATGTACATACCTTTAGGTGTATTATTATTTCAAATGGGAAAATATAAAGAGGCTAAAGATAAGCTTATTATTGGAGTAGAAATAAGTGAACAATTAGATTTGGTTCATGTTTCATGGCTTCCTAAAGTTTATTATGCCCAGAGTGTATATTACTCTGGTGACGATGATAAAGCATTTAAAATATTAGATGATTTATTAAACTTTACAAAAAAATATAATTTGAAAGCAAATCAAACCTGGGTAGAAACTATAAAAGAAGAACTATATATTAAATCCAATACAAATAGTATTGATAAAAACATTATTAAAAAATTTGAAGGAATAGAAAATAAACCAATAAATTATAATTATTTCAGAAAATATTTTAACTATGTTAGATATTTGATTATCAATAATAATTTTAATAAAGTTAAAATACTAATGGATAACAAAAAAGATCATTTAATAAATAACTATAATGAATATACTGATAAATTAAAATTTAAACTTTTTAACAGTATAATTAACTTACATGAAATTAATGATAAAAATAATGTAAAAAAATTAATAGATATTATTAATATTATTAAGGAAAAAAAGTATTTTGGTTTAATAATAGAGGAAATTATTTTCTTAAAACCCTTTTTAAATATAATAAAAAAAGAAAACATTAATTTATACAATGAAATTATTGAACTAACAGATATAGTTTCTAAAGATAAAATAAATTTAATAGAAGATTTAACCGAACGTGAGTATGATATTATTAAATTGGTGGCGAAAGGTTATACAAACAAAAAAATTGCAAATGAACTTTATATAACTGAAGGAACTACAAAATGGCATTTAAGTAATATATATTCCAAATTACAGGTAAAAAATAGAACAGAAGCAATTATAAAGTCCAAAAAATTAAATATATTAAATTAAAATCTACCCCTTACTTAAAGATGAAAGTAAGGGGTTTTAAAATACCTAACTTTAGTTAGGTGTATTGTGTATATCTATCTGATATTATATCTATAGTTTAAACAAATTAAGTCAAAAAGGATGTGGAAAATGGATATATACAATTATGAGTTAATAGTTAAAGGACTTGTTAATAAAAAAAGATTTTTAAATTTTGATAAATTAAAAATCAACATAACTGATAATAACAATACTAAAATGATTCTAATGGTTGACCAATCATCATTATATGCTGTATTAAAAACAATTAGAGATTTAAAATTAATTATTATATCACTTAAATTATTACAAAGAGGGAGGAAAAGATAAATGAAAACTAATTTAATAATTTGTACTGTATTAATTATATTAATTTTTTCAATAAGTGTATCAGCAAATGGAATAAAATATTTACAATTAGAACAAAATGAAGATTTATTTTTGAACTTTGAAGGGTCTAGAATAAGAATAGATTCATGGGATCGTGACTATATTAAAATTAAAACAACATATTTAGTAAAAAATGATTATACTATAAATCAAGAAAATAATATAATATCATTTGATAAAAAAACACATTTAAATAAATTTCCTAAAGATTTAGATAAAAGCAAATGGTCATTTATTGTAAATGAAGTCTTTTTCATTATAACAGTCCCCCATAATATTCCATTGAATATAGAGGCTAGTTCTGTAAATATAAAAGAAAATTGTATGTTAAGATCAATTAATTCAAAGTTTACAAGAGTTAGAGGGAGTGTTTTTTTAGATGGATTTGTAGGTAATGGTGAAAAAATAATGATTAGAGAAAATAGATATTATGGTTCACATGATTTGAATTATAATAAAATAATTAATGAACATTATCGCGGATTTTGGTGGAAGACAAAAAATATAATTTTTTAAGAAAAGGAATGAGAAAACAATTATGAAAAAAAGTTTATCTATTAAAAAAATATTAATGTATTTAGTTGTAGTAGTATTATTGTCAGTTATAGTTATAGCAATGTTACCGGGAGAAACTAAACCTATATTAGATGCAGAAGGTAACCGATTAGAAAATAGTATTGCAACAATGGAAAAAATTAATTTGGGTGGAGCAGACCAGTGGATAGTCATGAGAGGAAAAAATAAAGATAATCCGGTCTTGTTAATGCTTTCAGGTGGTCCTGGCGGTACCGAGATGGGGAGATTTTTAAATTTTAATAATAAATTAGAAAATGACTTTATTGTAGTAAATTGGGAGCAGAGAGGTAGTGGAAAATCTTATCCCTCGATTAAAAATCGAGAAGATATGACTGTTGAGCAATATGTATCTGATATCAATGAACTCACCAATTATTTAAAAAAGAGATTTGGTAAAGAAAAGATCTATTTATTAGGACATTCTTGGGGTACAATAATTGGTACAAAAGCAGTCCAAAAATATCCGGAGCAATTTCACGCCTATATTGGAGCAGCACAAATGGTAAATATCGATAAGACTGATAAATATATGTATGATTATGTTTTGGATAAATCAAAAAAATATGGAGACGAGAAAACAGTTAAAACATTAGAAAAAAATGGTCCACCTCCATATAATGGTGAGAAAGTATTAAATGAATATAAAGTATTTTTAACTAATTATGCTGACTATTATAGAAAAGAGAACTCTTATGGAGAAAATCTTTCTTGGTATAATCCATTAAGTTTTATTTGGATACCTGAATATAATATTATCGATAAAGTTAATGTTGTAAGAGGAATGATAGATACTTTTAATATAATGTATCCTCAAATTCAAAATGTTGATTTTGTTAAACAGGCTAATAAATTTGAAGTACCTGTATATTATTTGATAGGAAGACATGATTATACTGCTAGGTTTATTGAAGATTATTATGAAGCAGTTGAAGCTCCTCAAAAAAACTTATATTACTTTGAAAATTCATCACATGGTGAAATATGGTCTGAAGCAGATAAATTTTATGATATAATGACTCAAGAAGTATTAGCAAAAAAGTAAAGCACTTTTGATTTATTAATAATATCTATAAATAATATTTTAAATAAAAAAATGGGGCAATTTAATGCCCCATTTCCATAAAATATTCAATAATCATTTTTTAATTAGGTATCAATTTTATTTCGAAAATCTTAGGCCAGAGTTTACCGGTTATAAATAATCTTTCGTTATCATCATCATAGGCAATTCCGTTCAATACATTTAATTCATGTTGATATTGTTCTGGATTAATAATATTTTCCAGATTTATTATCCCTGTTATTTTGCCGGTGTTAGGTTCTATAATAACTATGATATCTTTTTGCCAAATATTAGCATATATTTTATCGTTAATATATTCTAATTCATTTATATTATCAATTGGTTTACCTTCTAAAGTGACTTCAATTGTTTTGATTACTTCATAATTTTTTGGAGTAAGATAGCGAATTTTGTTTGAACCATCACTCATTATTAAATATTGATTATCATCGGTTAAGCCCCAACATTGAAAAGGGAACTCAGTTATGTCGAGTAAATTAATATCTTTATTATAAATAAACATAGTTTTTGCTTTCCAAGTTGATTGATATACTTTATTGTCTAATAAGGTGATACCTTCTCCAAAGTATTGATATGGCAGTTCGTTTTTACTGATTATCCCACTAGTATCTAAATTATATTTCCGCATATCTGATTTACCATTTAGTCCAGTTCCCTCATACATAATTCCGTCTTCATAATATAAACCCTGAGTAAAGGCATCCTTATCATGGTTATAGGTATTAACTACTTCGTATGTATATTTTTGTATTGCATTATCTCCATTTCCTTGAACTAAAGCTGGAAATGTTAAAATGATAATAAGTATCAAGATAATATAATGTTTTTTCATTTCAAGGCCTCCTATAATAGATATCATTATATTAATTATAATATATACAGAGATAATTTAAAATAACTTTTTGTAATAAAATTAAATTATTAGTTGAGTATTGATTTAGCAGTAATATTTTATTATACTTAAATATAACAAAATAATTAAATAAAGAATATTGGTGGTGATATATAATTAGTAATGTAGCTATAGCATTTTTATTAACAACATTAGCTGGTTTAGCAACTGGAATAGGTAGTTTTTTAGCATTTTTTACTAAAAAAACTAATACTTCTTTTTTATCTATTTCTTTAGGATTTTCCGCAGGTGTAATGATATATGTATCGTTTATGGAAATTATGCCCAAAGCACAGGAAGCTTTAGGAAATTATTATAATAGTGGTTTTGGGGAATGGGTTGCAATTGGTTCGTTTTTTCTTGGTATTGTCATTATAGGACTAATTGATAAGTTAGTACCAGAATATGAAAACCCTCATGAAGCGAGAACAGAAGAAAATCTAGAGATTATAAAAGATGAAGAATTAGATGAGAAGTTAAAATTAAAAAGAATGGGTATGTTTTCTGCCCTAGCAATAGCTATTCACAACTTTCCAGAGGGATTAGCAACATTCTTTTCAGCTCTTTCAGATCCAACATTAGGATTATCAATTGCAATTGCAATTGCAATTCATAATATACCAGAAGGGATATCAGTTTCAGTTCCTTTATATTATGCAACTGGAAGCAGGAGAAAAGCATTTATCTACTCTTTTTTATCTGGTATGTCAGAACCGATAGGTGCTATTTTAGGATTTTTCTTGCTTAGACAATATTTTAATGATCTAACCTTTGGCATCTTGTTTGCTGCCGTAGCTGGTATTATGGTGTTTATTTCAATTGATGAATTATTACCTACTTCTCGAAAATATGGTAAAGAACACCAAGAGGTATATGGATTTATAGCTGGAATGGTTGTAATGGCTCTTAGTTTATTACTTTTTTAATATTTAAAGTTTCAAATTGTTTTATATTTTAAATTATGGAGTTGATATTATTGAAGAAAATAGTATTGATATTTACTTTGGTTATAATATTAATATTTAGCGGGATAATCAATGCAAGTATAGAAACTGATAAAAAGATGTATCATACTTTATTTAATCACGATAAAGAAAATATTGAAGAACTTTTCGCACAAGAATTTCTAAATCAAGTACCTGCAGCAACTATTAATCAAATATTAACTCAATATAAAAATAAATTAGGTGATTTAAAAGAAATACAAAGTACTGATAATGGTTATAGACTAATTTTTTCAAAAGGAAGTGCGCCTTCTACTATTAATGTGTCTTCAGATAATAAAATTGCTGGTCTTTGGTTTGGAAATATGACTTTATCTGAAGATGATTATAATAAAATTTTAACAGAATTCAAAAATTTAGAAAGTGAAATTTCAGTATATGTAATTAAAAATAATGAAGAAGCAATTTTGGCTTTAAATGAAAACAAGAAAATGGGGGTTGCTTCTAGCTTTAAATTATATGTTTTAAAAGCTTTATATGAGCAAATAGAATCTACTAATAAATCTTGGAATGATATAGTTGAACTTAATAAGAAAAATATGAGTATTCCTTCTGGGATTCTACAAGATTGGCCGATTAATTCTCCTATAACAGTTAATTCTTTGGCAAACTTAATGATTTCAAGAAGTGATAATACTGCTACTGATCATTTGATTGATTTTATAGGAAGGGGAAATATAGAAAAAATTTCTGGTAAAGTTAATACTCCTTTTCTTAAAACAATTGAGTTTTTTAAATTAAAGCATAAAGCAAGGTCTGAATTAAAAAAGAGTTATATAAATAGTGAACTTGAGGTGAAAAGAGAAATATTAAAAGATACTGATAATTTAGAGTTTAGTGTCCAAGATGTATCTAATGAACCGATTTTAATAAAAGAAATTGAATGGTTCTTTTCCACTAAAGAATTATCAAAAACAATTTATGAATTAAGAGAAGCAAAAGAATTACAAATTAATCCTGGTTTGGCGTCTAAAAACAATTGGTATAGAGTTGGATATAAGGGTGGTTCTGAAGCTGGAGTTTTACAATATACACACCTTTTACAAAAAACTAAAGAAGGGCCAGTGTTTGTAGTATCTGTAACAGCTAATAATGAAAATGGGTTAAATACAAATAAGATAACAGAATTAACTTCACGATTAATATCATTATTAGAATAATAGATTAAACAAATAATTAAATAATTTTTATCAAGTCAGCAGATAAATCTGCTGGCTTATTTTTTTTGCTAAATTCTTGACAATAAGTAAAAATCATGATAAATTATATTCATAAAATGAATAGTATTCATATAATAAATAAAATTCATCACTACAAAATGGAGGTAACAAAATGAAAGGTTTAATTTTAAATGGCCTTAAAAAAGAGGGCTCTTTTTATCATGAAATTAAAGACAATTTAGTAAAAACACTTGCTGATAAGAATATTAAAAATAATTGGATAGACTTGGTTGAAAAATATATAGAATATTGTAATGGTTGCGGCTATTGTAATATGAAAAATCCTGGTATATGTGCTAAAGATGATGATATGCAGGAAATTTTTCCTCTAATGGCAAAATCAGAAATTTTGATTTTTGTAAGTCCTATTTCATTTGGATGTTATAATTCTCAACTTAAAAAAGCAATTGATAGGTATAGTGTTTTGGGATTACCTACTTATAGTGTATATAAAGGTGAACTACACCATCCAACTCGCTATAATAATCCTTCTTACTTTTTGTCGATAGGAATCTTAAATCAACCAAACAAAGATATGGAAGATACATTTAAATTGGTCTCAAATAGAAATGCAGTATGTTTTTTCTCAAATGAATCTGAATCATTAATTATTGATGGTTCTATACAAGATAATGAAATAAAAAATAAAATTTCAAAAAGTATTAAAAAACTAGGGGTGAATTAAATGTTGAAGGAAAAAAAAGTAACTGCATTATTAGGAAGTACAAGAGGAAGCAAAACTGTTACTGAATCTATTGCTGATTATTTAAGGCAAAACTTTAAAAATGCTGAGATAAATTTGATTCAATATAGGGCTCATCAAATCTTTCAAAATGAAAAAGAAATTAGTAATTTAATTGAAGATTTGAAAGATAGTGAAGTTTTCTTAATAGTTTCACCTGTCTATGTTCATTCTCTACCTTATCCTATTGTTTATTTGATGGAAAGAATTGAAAATTTAACTAACAAGAAATTTTGGGGGAATAAATTTATGGCAGCTGTTATTCATAACGGCTATCCGAAAGATATTCAGCGAAAAAGTTCTAAAGAAATCTGTTATAATTTTTCAAAAAAGATGGGTTGTAATTGGCTGGGAGCTATTGGTTTTGGAGGTAGTCCTCTTATTGCTGGTAAACCTTTAGAAGAGGTCGGTTGGTTTACCAAAAATATGAGGAAGAGTTTAGATGAATTTAGTAAAAATATAATCAATAAAAGTAAGATAAGTTCAAAAGCAAAGAAGTATGAAAGAAAGCATTTCCCCTCTATTCCTCTTCATATTTTGAAATTTATAATGAATATTTTGAACAAAAAAAAGGCTAAAGAAAATGGAATTAACTTATATGCACAACCATATTAAAATTAAATTCAGGAGGAGATAAACTTGAAAAAGTTATTAAATTTGTTTTGATTGTATTTGTAGTGGTTGTTATAATAAGTAGTGGAGCATTGTTTTACATGACAAGAGGACTTTCAAGAGGGAAAAACTTAGTTATCAATGATATTAATCTAACAGAGTTAGAAGATGGTTATTATCAAGGTAAATATGAAGATGGAAGATGGAGTAATGAGGTAGAAGTGGAAATCAATAATAATAAAATAAGTAGAGTAAAAATAATAGATGATATTACCTTTTCCCAACCAGAAATTAAAGAAAAAATTTTCAAAAGAGTTATTGAAAAGCAAACCTTAGATGTTGATATAGTTTCCGAGGCCACAGTTACCACAAAAGCATATTTAAAATCAATCGAAATAGCATTAAATAGATAAAAAATTATATTAAAAGGGTGAATAAAATGAGTAGGAAAGAGATACAAGAAAAAAGAAAAAGAGGCTATTTTATAGAAGCAGCTAAAAAGATAATAAGAGAAGAGGGGACCCAAAATTTAACTGTCAAAAAAGTAGCAGATCTAGCAGGTTTTGCACCAGGTACATTATATAATTATTTTTCTAATTTAAATGCTCTTTATGCTTATTGTGTAGAAGAATTTTGGAATGAATGTAAAATACAAGTTGAACGATCGGTTAAAAATATTGAAGATCCTAAAGAAAAAATCATTGTTTCGAGTAATGCTTATGCAAATTATTTTATTGATAATCAAAATGTGTTTAAGTTAATATTTTTAGAAGATTTAAAAAATGTGCCTGAAGATATTAAAGAAAAGGTGTATAATCCAGAAGTAGTAAAATTATTGGGTGAATATCTTAAACAGTTAACAGAAGGAAAAAAAGAGATTGAAAAGTTAGGTAATATCGTTGCAAATTATATCCATGGTATTTTATTATTTTTTATTATGGATAGAGCAGATGAAACTAGAGAAGAGATAAATAACTTGTTAAAAGATAATATAAATTATATTTTAGAAAGTTCTCAATAAACTTTATAAAATATTATTATCTTCACAGTAAAAATATTAATGATAAGATATAATATTATCAGTAAATTATTTGGGACGGAATAAGGTTGCATAAAATAAAGTAATTTTTCTATGTATTGGTAATTATGCTAGAAGTTAGAAACCAGACCTTTTTAAGAAAATATGATGATAGGTATGAAGCCTATATTGTTGATTTGGAAGCTCAAGGCATACATGAATATAGCAAAAAGGATATGGATAAAAGTGGAATAGATATCAGTAATCAATATTCTAAACGATCAGATCAATACTTAAAAGAAAAAAATTTGGGAGAATGATAACTTTTTGTTTATAAGTAGAAAAGGGTGAACCTATCTTTTCAGGAATGAGTACAGATTATACTGTCCTTTTGATGATCTAGAGAAGTTCATAGTATTTAAGAAGAAAAACTTAAGAGATATAGAGAAATAAGAGATCAGATAAAGGAAAAATGCAAAGAATTTGTTTCAAATAAATAGTTGGTTATATAATAACAAAAAAGTCCCTTTACTTACTAAGTATTAGGGACTTTAATTATTTATCTAATTTTAAAAATATATATTTTATATTGCTCTTGGTTTAGCTGGTTCAATATTAATATTATTACCTTTAATTTGATTATTTTTCATAATGTTGAGGACTTCATGTCCACTTTCACTAGGAACTTCAACAAAAGTAAAGTTTTCATAGATATCTATGACTCCAATTAATTCGCCCGCCAAACTTGTTTCACCGGCAATTGCTCCAACGATATGTTTAGGAGAGATATGATCTCTTTTACCTTTATTAATAAATAATCTTACCATACCGGATTCTGCTCCAGTGTCACCAAAATTAACTTTTTCTTCTTTTTGTTCTTCTTTATCAAAAGCAAATGACTTTTTCAATAATGCAGCCGCAATTTCAATTGCAGTATAATCATTATCAATTAAGTTTTCAATTACTTTGATATGCTTTTCTAAATGTTCTTGTTCAATAAACTGAGATAATTCTCTTTCGAATTTATCAAATTTTGCTTCTTCGATATCATTAACAGTTGGTATAGGGTGACGAGTTATTTTCTTTTTGATATATTTTTGTATATCTTTTAGTGTATAAATATCTTTACCTACTGCTAAAGTAAAAGCTTTTCCTGTATTTCCTGCACGGCCTGTTCTACCAATACGGTGAACATAATAATCAGTATCTTGTGGAATATCATAATTAAAAACTATTTCTATACCATCAACATCGATACCACGGGCAGCTACATTTGTGGCTACGAGTATTTCGATTATACCGTTTTTGAATTTATTCATTACTCTATCACGTTGATTTTGATTTAATCCACCATGAATTCCATCTGATGAATAACCTCTTGCTTGTAACTGCATGTTTACCCTATCAACTTCTCTTCTCGTATTACAAAATACTAAAGAAAGTTCTGGGTTATGCAAATCAATTAAACGAGTAAGAACATCTAATTTATTTCCTTTTCTAATTTCTAAATAATACTGTTCTATACTGGGAACAGTAAGCTTTTCATGAGCAACTTTAACAAATTTCGCATTTTTTTGATATTTTTTACTTAATTTACGAATTGATTTTGGAATAGTTGCTGAGAAAAACAAGGTAGTTCTATTTTTTGGAATATCTCTTAAGATAGTTTCTATATCATCTACAAAACCCATGTCTAACATGACATCTGCTTCGTCTAAGATTAGAAAATCTATGTTATTTAACTTTAAAGTTCCTCTTCTCATATGATCCATAACTCTTCCAGGGGTTCCTATTATAACTTGGACTCCCTTTTTTAATGCTCTAATTTGTCTACTAATTGACTGTCCACCATAGACAGGTAAAGTAGTTATATTCTTCTTATATTTTGAAAGTCTTTTTAATTCTTCCGAGACCTGAATAGCTAATTCTCTTGTAGGGCATAAAATTATTGCCTGTGGGTTTTTATTATCTGGGTCAATTTTTTCTAACATTGGGATTCCAAAAGCTGCTGTTTTACCAGTACCTGTTTGAGCCTGTCCGATGATATCTTTTCCATTCATGATTTCTGGTATTGCACTAGTCTGTATCGGTGTGGTTTCTTCAAATCCCATGTCTTCAACTGCTTTTAATATTTCATTTGATATATTTAATTCGTTAAACTTTATTTTTTGCAAATTTATTTCACTTCCTTATTGATTTTACCTGA
>CAJXKY010000031.1 GCA_913055675.1 uncultured Halanaerobiales bacterium | reverse complement strand
ACAAAATATCTTTCAATAATAGGAATTGATTATACACAAGCAGTTCAGGGAATGACTGAAGAATTCTTTATGAATCCTATGATTTATCCTGTATATAATTTTGAAAATGTGGTTTTTGGTTTTGTTTTAGGAGCAATTATTACTACTCTTACTTGTATAATACCAGCAAGAAGAGCTGCTAAACTAGAACCTAATGATGCATTGAGAGATATCTAATGGAGGTGTATTAAATTGAAAAAAATTATCACTTTATTAATATTATCTATTTTTATTTTAAGTGCTTCAGCTTTTGCGATTACTGCTGAAGAAGTCATTCAAAAAAGAGATGATAATGAATATTTACAGTCAGCCCGAGTTGAAGCAACAATGGTAATTAATAATAGTGGAAGAGAATTAGAAAAGAAAATGATCTCTTTAAGTGAAGGAGATAAAGCGTTAGTCGAATTCACTAATCCTATGGACAGAGGAACTAAATATTTGAAGCGTGAAGATAATTTGTGGATGTTTTTTCCTGATGCAGAAGATGTAGTTAAATTATCAGGACATATGTTAGAGCGTGGTATGATGGGAAGTGATTTTTCCTATAAAGATATGATGGAGTCTCAAAAGTTTACAGAACTATATAAATTTGAGATTATTGCCGAAGAAGAATATAAAGGAAGACCTTGCTATAAAATTGAAGCTATAAAAGAAGAAGGTGCAGAAGTTTCATATTATAGAAGAGTAACTTGGATTGATAAGGAAAGATTTATAGGTTTAAAAGAAGAATTGTATGCAGAAAGTGGTAAATTATTAAAAGAAGTTATTGTTGAGGAAACTGAAGAGATACAGGGAAGATGGTATCCTATAGTAACAGTTATGGAAAACAAACTAAGGGAAGATACAAGTACTACATTTATTGTTGATTCTATTCAATTTAACCCTGAAATTCCAGAAGATACTTTCACATTAGAATCATTACAATAATAAATGAGGAGGTAAAAAAATGTACTCTAAAAAAATAATTTTGTTATCAATAACCATAATCTTAATTGCTTTTCCAATCACAACATTTGCCTCTTCAAATTTCCAAATGGGTGGTACTGCAAAGATAGGTTTGAATTCTTTATTTTTTGATGATATAAACCAGGTTAAAATATATGATAGTATAAATTTGGAATTATCATCTGATAATATCGCCTTTGAGGTGAATGGTAGGCATAACTTTACTGATAATGAATTAGATTTCACCTTGAAAAAAGCTTATTATAGAAATGACATAATGGGAAGCAGTATAACTATTGGCAAACAACCTATCTCTTGGTCCTTTGGTTCTTTGGTTAATACAGTAGATTATAGTCTTGGAGCTGAAGCTTTAGATGAAGAGACAAGTGCAAAATATATTAATGGAATAAAAATAGAATATCCCTTTAATTGGTATAGTAGTCTATCTTTGGTTAGAGAATTTAATTCGGAATACGATTATAAATATGGATTTCGAGGTAGAACATTAATAAATGATTTTGATGTGAGTTTAAATTGGGTTGACCAGAAAACTTCCAGTAGCAATCTCAGTAGATGGGGTGTAACATTAAAGGGAGATATAAGTGATGCTGGTGTATATGGATCTTATACTCATATTGATTATAAAACAAAAGGTTTACAAATAAATACAAAAGGATATATGGTAGGAGTAGATTATAGTTATTTTTTAAACCAAGGTTATGGAAACAGATTATATTTACAGGGAGAGTACCATTTGTTAGAGAAAAATGAGGGGCTTAATGTACTATTAAATTCCTTAGCAGGTGCCGGAGTTGTTATACCTCCCTCTAGAATTTCAAATAATGAAAAATACTTTAAATTATTTCTGAGTAATATTAACTACAATATTAATGATTTTAGTTCAATTGGATTTTTTACAATTACATCTTTGGAAGATGGAAGTACTGCTTTAATTCCTAATTATAGAAATCAACTTACCAGCAATACTACTTTAAAAGTAAATCTATCTTATTTAAGTGGTTCAAATGATGAGATTTTGTCAGGGGGTAGTAATTTTCCAGGGGTAGTTTGCAATGTTGAATTAAGTTATGCTTTTTAATTTTTTCTCCAATTCGTCTTCAGAAATTTGATCTAGATTATCTAAGAGGGAAAGTATTTCATGAAATTTTTCATCAGATATTTTTCCCTCTTTTTTTAAATTTTCATATTTATTCATAAACTCATATATAATCTTTAAATCAATATCTTTATTCATTTGGTATCATACCTTCTCTAGCAACATTTTCGGGATCAACAAAAGAGATATAGTCTTCTTCAAATAACAATTTAATCGAACCGGTTTGTCCAGTACGTTGTTTAGCAATTATGATTTCTGTATCCTGTTCTGTACCTTCAGCTTCAGCTTTTTCTCTTGCAGCTGCACTAGTATGAGCATGTCTATATAAAAATATAACTCCATCAGCTACCTCTTCAATATTACCAGAATCTCTAAGATCAGAGAGGACGGGTCTTTTATCTTGCCTTGAAGTAAAACTTCTACTTATTTGAGATATTAATACAATGGGTACTTCTAATTCCGAAGCGAGATTTCTTAGTTGTAGTACGATTTCACCTACGGCGCGTGCAGTGTTTTGGGCATGTTCTTCAGGAAGTTGAATCATCTGTAAGTAATCGATAATTACTAGACTTAAATCATCCATTTGAGCCTTGAATTTTCTCAAACGAGCTCTTATCTGAGCCACATTTAATCCTCTTTCATCAGATATTGAAAGAGGAAACTCATGGAGATCATCTAGTGCTTTAGATATTCTCTTATCCTCTTCATCGTTTGTTTCCCCTTGCGTATATTTCCAGCCATTTACTTGGGCTTCTTGGATAAGCATTCTATCTACAATTTCTTGTGCTTCCATTTCAAGACTAATGATTGCAGTGGGTTCATTTCTTTTGAGGACATTTTTTGCAACATTTATTGCAAAAGCTGTTTTACCCATACTTGTCGAAGCAGCTATTACATTAAGATGCCCTTTTTTAAAACCACCAATTAAATTATCCAGAGACATAAAGCCAGTTTGAAGACCCACATCTATTTTCTTTTCTTTTCTATTTAAATATGCTTCAAAAGATTCTAAAAGGGCTTCTTCCATAGTATAGATATGTTTATCTAAATCTGATGATTCATTAGTAGCTGTAAAAATAATCTCTTGTGCCCTGGATTGATATTCAGAGATATCTAATTCAGGTTGTTGGGCCAATTTATCAATTTTTTTAGAGGCACGTTGTAATAGATCCTTTTGATGATTCTTTTTTATGATATCTATTGTTGGTTTTAACTCTTCGGGAGTATTAAAGCCAGAGGTTAAATTATCTAACATTTTTTCGGGATCATTAACTATATTGTCGTTTTTTAATTTTAAAAAGAGTTTTGTTTTAGAGATCTGATTATCTCTTTCAAATTGTTTTAATAAGATATCATATATCAATTGGGCTTTTGAATTTAGGAAATGTCTAGTTTCTAAAACATCTGCGACTTCATCAATTTTTTCAGGATACTGCAATAGAATTGAAAGTAACTGAAATTCTTGTTCAACATTTTCTTCTTTTTTTTCGGAATAGTCTTGTTCTAAAGCCATCTTTGTTCCTCCTGTATGATATTAATTGAGATCCTCAATATCCCATTCAAATGTCTCCCAATTATTATTACCTTCATATTTTTTATTCTTCGGTTCTTTTTTCTTTTGGGCTGAATTATTATTTAGAAACTTTCTTGCCTGATCAATGCTTTTAACATTATTTTCTTTCAAAGGAATAATAAAATTATCTTCTATGTATTTTAAAGAAGGTTGACCATCACTTTTACGACGGAATGCTTCTTTAATTGCATATTTAGCTATTGATACACTTAATCCATTATCTTTATTTAACCATTCGGAAAATATTTCCATGTGAGTTTCGCTGACATTAAACCAATTTTTAAAGCCGTAACAATTAGCTAATTCATTAGTTTCTCGATACATTTTATCGAAGTATTTCAATCTGTCATAATCAAAAATTTTCTTGTTATACCAATCATCTACTATACCATGAAGATAGTAGAATCCTTCCTTTTTACTTTTATTATTTTTATTAACCCACTTATTGGCTCTTCTGATTAATTCTTTGATCATTTTCTCGTCAAAATCTTTGATCCAATGTTCAATTTCTTCTTTGATAAGGGTATAATCGATGCCTTCAGGTAAAAAACTGATTAAAGCTTTGGTATAATCTTTTTCTGATAGGTCATTTTCATTTAAAACTTTCGTTCTAAAGTTGTCGAAATTTTCTTCAGTATTATCTTTACTATTATTAAAGCAAGATCCGACTATTTTATTCAAGTTGACTTTTATTTCATAAGTATAGTTACCCTTTTTTTCTTTATCCAGTTTAATATATTCGTGTTGTTTTAATATTTTTAAACCCTTTTTAATATTTTCACGGTCAAGAGCTAAAAATCCTGCCATTATTGCAGGATTGGTTCTTATTGATTGATTAGTATCAATATGAGTTAAAAGGTATATAAAAACTGGTAGAGAAGGGCCAGGCAAGGTTTTTAAAAAACCATGTTTAATACTTTCGCGGCCTAACTCGATGCTTTGTTTTTCATTATCACAGCAGATTCTAATTTTTTTATGTTCAATAAGTTTTATATTTTCCATTTGAAATTCACCCTCGTAAAAAATTATACATCTTTTAAGGGGAAAATACAATATCAAATTTGAAAATGAGCAATTCAATTTTTTATATATTCCTGACTTGACACCCCAAATCATATTTGCTACTATTAACTCGGAAAAGAGAAATAAGGAAAGGAAGATAATTTTGATTAATAGATATAGTAGAGTTGAGATGGAAAAGATATTTAGTGAAAAAAACAAATATCAAAAATGGCTTGATGTTGAATTAGCAGTAGTTAAGGCACGTATGAAATTAGGAGAAGTACCTAAAAAAACATATAAGAAAATAAAAGTAAACGCAAAATTTGATGTTGATAGAATTAAGGAAATAGAAAAACAGACTAGACATGATATGCTTGCCTTTATAGAAAATGTTAATGAAAATTTAGGTATAGAATCAAAATATATTCATCAAGGTATTACTTCTAATGATATTAAAGATACCGGTCTAGCTTTACAATTAGGTGAGGCTTTAAATCTGGTAAAAAAAGGACTCAGAAATTTAAAAGCTGTCATAAAAGAGAAAGCTTTGTTACATAAAGATACAGTTATGATCGGTAGAACTCATGGTATTCATGCTGAACCTATAACTTTTGGATTGAAACTAGCTGTTTGGTATAAAGAAATTGAACGACATCAAAAAAGGTTAAATCAAGTTGAAGATATAATTAAAGTTGGTCAAATATCGGGTGCTGTTGGAACCTTTGCTACTATCAATCCGGAAGTTGAAGAAATTGTAATGGATGAACTTGGATTGAATACTGCTTTAGTTACAAATCAGATACTCCAAAGAGACCGACATGCAGATTTAATAAGTAAGATAAATCTTATTGCTTCTTCTTTGGAAAAATTTAGTACTGAGATAAGAAATCTTCAAAGGACTGATATTTTAGAAGTTGAAGAAAATTTTGCCAAAGGACAGAAAGGGTCCTCAGCCATGCCACATAAGAAAAATCCGATTGTAAGTGAAAGGATAAGTGGTCTAGCAAGGGTGATTAGAGGTAATTTAATCCCTGCTTTTGAAAATGTTAATCTTTGGCATGAAAGGGATTTAACACATTCTTCGGTTGAAAGAATAATTTTGCCTGATAGTTTAATTTTGATTGATTATATGATTGATAAATTTACTGATGTGTTAACAAATTTAAAAATCAATAAAAATACTATGAAGTTAAACATTAATAAAACAAATGGACTTATTTATTCTCAAAAAGTAATGTTAGCCTTGATTGAAAAAGGTTTAAAAAGAGAAAAAGCTTATGAATTAGTTCAGAGAAATGCAATGAAATCTTGGGAAAAAGATAAAAATTTTCAAAAAATGATTGAAAATGATGGTGAAGTTATGACATACTTAAACAAAGAAGAAATAGGAAAAGTATTTAATTATGATAATTTTCTAAATGAAATAGATTATATTTTTGAAAGGGGGAAGCTTAAGTAATGCTACTTAAGCAATCATAGAAATGTCAGTAAAAATCGTAGTAGGTGCTCAATGGGGAGATGAGGGTAAAGGAAAGGTAACAGATAAACTAGCAGAAACTGCAGACTATGTGATAAGGTTTAGTGGAGGTAATAATGCCGGGCATACAGTAATAGTTGAAGATGATAAGTATGAGTTACATCTAATTCCTTCTTCAATATTATATCCTAATAAAAAAAGTGTAATTGGAAATGGTGTGGTGATAGATCCAGTAGCATTAATTTCTGAAATGGAAGGTTTAAAAAAGAGAGGTCTATCTTTTGATAAATTTTATATTAGTGAGCAGGCACATGTTGTGATGCCTTATCATAAAGAGTTTGATGGTTTAGAAGAAAAACGCAAAGGTGATAATAAAATTGGTACTACAAAAAAAGGCATAGGTCCTGCTTATACAGATAAGGTAGCAAGACGTGGAATTAGAATATGTGATTTAATCAATGTAGATAGATTTAAGAGAAAATTAGATAACATTTTAGAATATAAAAATTTAATCCTAGAAAAAGTTTATAACGAAAATAAATTATCCTATGATGATATATTAGAACAATATTTAGAAGCGGCTGAAAAGTTAAAACCATATGTTACTGATACTTCAAAACTTTTAGATGAAGCTTATAAAAAAGATAAAAATATATTTTTTGAAGGGGCTCAAGGAACTTTATTAGATATTGACTATGGGTCTTATCCTTATGTAACTTCCTCAAATCCGACTGCAGGAGGAGTTTGTACTGGTTCTGGTTTTGGTCCAACCAAAATTGATGATATAATAGGAGTAGCAAAAGCCTATATAACTAGAGTTGGAGCGGGACCTTTTCCTACAGAACTTTTTAATGAAATGGGGACATTTCTTCAGGAAAAGGGTCATGAGTATGGTGTAACAACTGGTCGAGCCAGAAGATGCGGTTGGTTAGACCTTCCGTTATTAAAATATGCAGTAAGGGTAAATGGATTAACTGAACTTGTATTAACTAAAGTAGATATTTTAAGTGGTTTAAAAGAAATAAAAGTTTGTACTTCTTATAAAAAAGAAACTTGTAATATTTCTCAAGCTGGTTTGCAAAATGATAATGAACCTGTTTATGAAGCTTTTCCGGGCTGGGATAAGGATATTAAAGGAATACAAAATTTTGATGAATTACCAAAGGAAGCACAAAATTTTATTAATATGATAGAAGATGAAATTGGAATCCCAATTACAGTTATTGGTACTGGTCCTGAAAGAGAAGATGCAATTATTAGAAAATAATAATAATAACTATTTATTATAGAGGAGAGAAAATCTCCAATCACATTATACGAGGAGTGTAAATCATGAAAGTATTAGTTGTTGGAAATGGTGGGCGTGAGCATGCTTTGGTCTGGAAAATATATCAAAGTGATAAAGTTGATAAAATTTATGTTGCTCCAGGTAATGATGGGATGACTGACTTGGCAGAAAGAGTTGATATATCAGCTAGTGATATAAATACTCTTGCCGATTGGGCTTATGAGCATAAAATAGATTTGACTGTAGTAGGCCCAGAAAAACCTCTAGTCAAAGGTATTGTTAATGAATTTGAAAAAAGAGGTTTAAGAATATTTGGTCCAAATAAACTTGCTGCTAGGGTAGAAGGTAGTAAAGTTTTTGCCAAAAATATATTGGAAAAACATGATATTCCAACAGCTGAGTTTGAGGTTTTTACAGAACCTGAAAATGCTTTGGAATTTTTAAAAGAAGCAGATTATCCTCTGGTTATAAAGGCCGAAGGTCTAGCTTTTGGTAAGGGTGTAGTTATTGCTACAAACCAAGCAAAAGCCGAAGATGCGATTACCAGGATTATGGAAGACAAGGTATTTGGTGATGCCGGAAGCCGAATCGTAATTGAGAACTTTCTTGAAGGTGAAGAAATTTCAGTAATGGTCTTTACTGATGGAGAGAATTTTATTCCTTTAGAATTTGCTCAAGACCATAAAGCAGTCTTTGATGGTGACGAAGGTCCTAATACTGGTGGAATGGGTTCTTACTCACCCTTGCCTTTTGTGAATGAAGAATTACAGAATAGAATTCATGAAAACATACTGAAACCAGCTTTAGATGCTTTTAACCAAGAAGGTTTAAATTACAAAGGATTATTATATATCAATATGATATTGACAGATATGGGACCAGAAGTATTAGATTTCAATGCTCGTTTTGGTGATCCTGAAACACAAGTAATCTTACCTCGGATGAGTACAGATATCATTGATGTGTTTGAAAAGACTATAGATCAAGATCTAGATAATATGCAAATCGAATGGGATCAAAGAGCAGCAGTTTGTGTTATATTAACCTCTGCTGGATATCCACTTACCTTTGATACAGGTAAAGAAATAAAAGGATTAGATGATCTAAACAGATACGATAACCTTTTGGTTTTCCATGCTGGCACAACCAAAATCGGTGATAAGTTTTATACCGCAGGTGGGAGAGTTCTAGGATTAACTGTTTTAGGTGACACTATTCAGGACGCTATCAGTCAAGCATATGGATATATTGAAGAAATTAATTTTGAAGATATGCATTATCGGACAGATATTGGTATACCAACAAGAGATTTTATAGATTAGTGAACTACTCGGCATTGAAATACCGATCTTCATAGTCGCTTGATCTTATGGGACACAAGATGAATTTAACCAACAATATCGATCAAGTTACCTAGTCGGGTAGTCCTTACCCACTACTCCTATCTTGTTACAGACTCGGAGATACTTTTAATTAAAAAGTTTAAGCTACAAATTGGTTTCTGTTCCATGAGTATTTGATTAGATTATTTAAACCTTCAACTTTGAGGTCAATATCAGGACCTTTGCGTCTTTGGTATAGATATTTTCTTAAAATATTGAAAGCACCTCCTGAGTTCTATTATACACCTTAACTCAGTGTCCGACAAAAGGGGGCACTTATAAAAGCCCCTAATATATTTTATAGTTAGGGGAAAATTGTGATTGTATTTCAATTAAATGCCGGCAGTTTATTTGGAGTTTATGGAAATGATGTTAAAAAAACGGCTTTAAAGTTAGTAGATAATTATTTAGTTCAGGTAATTGATTTTGATTGTAATGGAGAATCTATGGCAGGATTAGAATGGTTGGCTAGAACAAAAAGAAAACCGGAAGATATATTTGGAAGCTATACCGTCCAGTTTTTACAAATGCAGAATATATAATTAATGATGAGTAAATCTTAATTGAAGAGCCAACGCACTTTGAATCTAAATCATTTTGGAATATTTTTGAACGGGTTAACTTTTTAAAGGGAAATAGTTTAAAATAGATTAATAACCTTCAATATGGATAACTTCAACATTTTCTACTGCTTTTTCTATTATATCATTAATATCCAAATTTTCTTCTCCTTTAAGTACCTGTTCGATGGTTGGTCGAGTTTCTGGGCTATCGGGAACAAAAACCGTACAACAGTCATCATAGGGTTGGATTGAGATATTATAAGTACCAATTTGTTTGGCAAGGTCAATTATTTGAACTTTATTTAAGCCCAATAATGGTCTTAAAATTGGTAATTGGGGTACCTCATTAGTAACTTTTAACGCTTCTAATGTTTGACTTGCGACTTGACCAATACTTTCTCCTGTGATAATTGCCTTACCATTCTTTTTTTCAACAATCATTTCAGTTATTTTTAACATTAATCTTCTCATAATTATGGTAATCAAATCATTTGGGCATTTTTCATTCATTTCGGTCAGTATATTTGTAAAATCAACAATGTGAAGATCTATATTATTTTGATATTTTGCTAAAACCTGAGTTAATTCTTTGACTTTTTCTTTAGTTCGATCACTGGTGAAAGGGAAACTATGAAAATATACTGGTAGAAGCTTAGCACCTCTTTTTAAACCCATATAGCCTGCTACAGGGCTATCAATACCACCCGAAAGCATTAACCCTGCATTTCCAGTTACACCTACAGGTAAGCCTCCAATCCCTTTATAAACTTCAGAATATATAAAAGCACCATTTTTCCTAATCTCCACATTTATATCTAAATCTGGGGTGTGTAAATCGACTTCCCTTTTATTTTCTTCTATATTTTCAATAATATATTCGCCGAGATTATATTGTAATTCCATTGAATCATATTTAAAATCCTTGTTGCTTCTTCGGGCAGTAATTCTGAAATTAATATATTCACTATCTTCAAGGGCTTTTTGTGCTGACTTAAGAACTACTTTTTTAATTTTATCATAGTCTAAAGGCACTTCCACTACCGGTGAAAAAGATACTAGGCCTGGTATCTTTTGAAGCCGATTTATAACAATGTTTTGATCAACTTCAGTTTTTAAAAATATTCTTCCGGGAGTTTTATATATTGTGATATTCCCCCGTTCATTTTTTATACTTTTTTTAATATTTGATTTTAAAATATCTTCGAACATAGATCTATTTTCACCCTTTAGTGCGATCTCTCCATAACGTATCAAGTATAAATTACTCATCTATTTCCCCCCCATTATCTTTCTTAATCTTTCTACATATTTTTTTAATTTTTTGATAGTTATTTCAATCTCTTTTTTAGAGTTGAATTGACTCAAACTAAATCTTACAGTACCTTCCTTATAATTGTCGGGCAGTCCTAGGGCCTTAATAATATGACTAGTTTTATCGTTACGCGAAGTACAAGCAGCCCCTGTTGAGATATAAATATTTTCACTTTCTAGACTATGTACTAAAACCTCACCTTTGAGGTTTGCAAATGAAACATTTAAAATATGAGGAGCGCTTTTACCTTCATTTGGTGTATTAAAAATAACGTCAGGTATTTCATTTTCTATTCCATTCCTTAATAAGTTTTTTAATCTGTTCATTTTCTTAATAGTTTTATCGTTGGGCAAGTGTTTTATAGCTTCGCCAAATCCTACAATACCAGGCATATTCTCTGTACCTGGATAATAACCCCTTTCTTGATTACTTCCGTATAATATTTTATCAATCAGAATTTCCTCATTGATGTATAAAGCCCCCACTCCTTTAGGTCCGTGAACTTTATGAGAGCTAATTGTATAAAGATCTATACCGATCTCTTTAATGTCTAAATTAAACTTACCTAGGGCCTGGACCCCATCGACATGGAAGTATAGATTTTCATGTTTATCAATAATTTTAGATATTTTTTTAAGGGGTTGAACACTTCCGATTTCATTATTCACTGCCATAGTACTAACTAAAATTGTATTTTTATTAATTTTTTCTTTTAAAATGTCTAAATTAATTATTCCATTTTTATTTACTGGTATATAATTTACTTTAAATCCTTTTTTTTCAAGGTGTTTAAAAATGTTAAGAACTGATTTATGTTCTATCTCGGTTGTTATGATATTGTTTCCAAACTTCTTAAGGCGGTAAGCAGCACCTTGGATACCAATGTTATTGGCAAGTGTTCCACTACCTGTAAAGATAATTTCTTCTTTTTTGGTTTGAAGTTCATTAGAAATGTGTAGACGTGCCTCTTTTACTAATTTCTCTGCATTAATACCGAGTTTATGTAATGAAGAAGGATTAGCATAATGGACTTTTAAAACTTCTTTGATTTTTTTTACTACTTCAGATATAGGTTTGGTGGTAGAAGCATTATCTAAATATATTTCATCCATGAGTATCCCAACCTTTTAATATTATTATTGACTATCTTAATTGTAAGTTAATAGGCTTTTGTTGTCAATTTAAATATTAATCGTGGGCTTATTTGGATTATATGTAGGTGGGAGAAAAGGAAGGAAAAAGGAGAAGAGTTTTTAGAAGGAAAGTTAAGCTTATTATGAAGTTAACCGACTTTTTTTTCTAACTTTTTTTCTATATTTTCTATATTATTATAGTCTAATTTAGAACTGCACTTTTCACAGTATTCAGTACCAGACCAATTTCTTTTTCCACATACTTTACATTTAACTTTTTTACCAAAATTCATTATATTGCCTCCTTTCAATTATTCCGCTTTTACTATTATAAAGATTTAAAAACAAAAGTCAAGGGTTAAAGGGTAATTAATTGAAAATCATTATCATTAACTAAAGACTTGAACTAGATAAGATACAGTGTTATACTTAATAATGAACATATGTTAAAAACATAAAGGAGGCTAAAGCATGGAAACTGATGTGTTAATTGTAGGAGGTAGTGCGGCCGGATTGATGGCTGGGATAACAGCGAAAAAGCATTATCCTGAAAAAAATATAACAATAGTTAGAAAAGAGGAGAAAGTGCTTATTCCTTGTGGTATTCCTTATACCTTACATACAGTAGAGGGTCCTGAAAACAATATAATTCCTGATGAAGCTGCCACTGGAAAAGATATTGATTTAATTATTAATGAGGTTGTTGAAATTAATAGAGAAAACAAAAATGTGAAACTAAAGAATGGTGAATTAATAGGATATGAAAAACTGGTATTAGGAATTGGATCTAGTCCCTTCCTCCCACCAATTAAAGGAGCAAATTTAGAAAATGTTTATACTGTAAAAAAAGATTTTGATTTATTAAAAGAGATGAGAAACAAAGTTAAAGAAAATAAGGAAATTGTAATTATTGGAGGAGGTTTTATTGGAGTTGAGTTTGCTGATGAAATAAGAAAAAATGATGATACTAATGTAACTATAATAGAAATTCTCGATAATGTCCTCTCATTAGTTTGTGATGATATTTTATGTGAGAAAGCTGAAAATAAATTAAGGGAAAATGGAGTTAATGTTTTAACAGAATCTAAGGTTATAGAAATTGTTGGTGATCAAAAGGCTAAAAAAGTAAAACTGGAAAGTGGAAAAGAGATTCCTGCCGATCTTGTTATAATAGCGACTGGAGTGGAGCCAAACACTGAATTAGCTTCTAAAGCCGGTTTAGATAGTGGTCCTAAAAAAGGTATATTAGTAGATGAGTATATGAGGACTAGTGATCCTGATATTTTTGCCTGTGGAGATTGTGTTGAAAAACCTTCATATTTCGGAGAAAATTTCCAAGCGGCTTGGTTAGCTTCTATTGCTACTAATGAAGGAAGAGTTGTAGGTGCCAACCTATATAACTTAAGAAGAAAAAAACAAAAATCAATTGGAATATTTTCTACAATCGTTGATGATTTAGCTTTAGGAGTTGCTGGTTTAACCAAAAAACAAGCTGAAAATGCGGGCATTGAAGTAGTAGAAGGTCATGCGGAAGCTGTTAATAGACATCCTGGTTCAATGCCAGGTGCACAGCTTTTGGGAGTAAGCCTTATATTTCAAAAATATGATGGTATAATAATAGGTGCCCAGGTTTATGGTGCAGCTAGTGCTGGTGAGTTTTTAAATATTTTAGGATTAGCTATTGAAAAGCAAATGACTGCTGAAGATTTAGCAACTTTACAAGTTGGTACACATCCTGCCTTAACTGCATCTCCAGTTCCATATCAATTGATTAATGCTGCTGAAGATGCTGTTATTAAATTAAATTTATAAATATAAAATCAAAAAAACTCTCCACTTAAATTAGAAGTTAAAGTGGGGAGTTTTCTAATGTTTAATTTAAAATAGATATTCAATTCCAATACTTAAATTGTATTCTTCTGTTAAGGTATTGACTTGAATATCTTGATTGGTACCTTGGTTAGATCCGTCATAATAATATCTTTCACCTGAACCTTTTGTATTTAATCTTTTATACTGAACTCCACCAGTAAAATAGATATTTTCTCTAAAATGATATCGGGTTTTATTCTTTAAAGAAAAATAGTTTCCATTTTCTGTACTTTCAATGGTATAATCTTCATAATAATTGTTCGCTGATGTTTCTGTAAAAGCATATGGAGAAAATTTAAAAATCAATCTGTTTTTAAATGTTTTATTAATATTTCTATTTAATATCATTCCCAAATAAGGAATATGATATCTTGTTTTATGATGACCTATCTTGCCATTTGTGCTATTTTGTGTATCGTTTGAATAATCATAATATGTTCCATTATTTATACTATGAATATAATTATCATATTCATATCCAATTAAGATTAAATAACTTTGTTTAGGGGTAGAATATTCTAGTAGATAATTAGCCAATAAAAAATCAAGATATAAACTTTCAAGGTTTGTTTCACCGATAAGCTTACCTTGTTTATTATTCATATTGTTTGTATAGTTTATAATTTTACCCTCTTTTGTATCTTTGTTGAAAAGATTACTTCCAATGGATGCTGAATAATAATCAGCCCAATCCTTAAAAATATATTGGTTAAAATTAACTTGTAAAAGTGAAGTGTTCAAAGGAAGAGTCGATTTAATATTTGAGTTTGATCCATTAATAGAAGAGGTGTATTCAATTTCACCGAAATTATTTCCCACTTCAATATCTATTTCATAAGCTTGAGTATTTAGGGAAGGAAATAATACGATAAAAATGAAAAGGAGTATTAATATTTTTTTCATAGTTAAAATTCTCCTTTCTTTGGATATATTATTTATAAATTGCACAAAGGTATTGAAATTCCTTCTTTAGTAATTTAAAAACAATTTTCCCAATTTAAAATTACATGATAATAATAAAGTTTGCTATATATACATTTAAATTAGTGTGGAAGTTTTGTATAATACATATTAGAAGAAATTAATTTATAATATTAGTTATGTAATAACAATTATAAGCAGGAAACTTGTAGTAATTAATGAATTTATTTTAAGAGTCGATTAATAAAATAATATTATAAACAAATCAATAGGAGTGAAAACAATGAAAACCATTTTAATCATGGCAGGTGGAGCTGGTACTAGATTTTGGCCTGTAAGTCGAAAAGAGAATCCAAAGCAATTTTTGAAATTAACCGACCAAAACATGTCGATGCTTCAATGTACAGTTAATAGAGTAAAAGAGATGGTAGAAATTGATCAAGTTTTTATTGCTACAAATAATTTGTATGTTGATAAGATTCTAGAACAACTACCAGAATTACCAGAAGAAAATATAATAGTGGAGCCTTGCAAAAGGAATACAGCGCCCTGCATTGGTTTGGCTTCTTTATATATAGAGAGAAAATATCCTGAATCTACAATGATTGTATTGCCTTCTGATCATGTGGTTGAAAATACTGAAACATTCAAAGAGATTATAAATAGTGCTGCTTCTTATGCTTATAAAGGAGAAAACATAGTTACATTGGGTATAAAACCTAACAAACCTGAAACTGGTTATGGGTATATTCATTTTGGCAAAAAAGTTCAAAAGGTTGAAAATAATAATATCTTTAGAGTGAAAAAATTTACTGAAAAACCGAGTCTTGAAAAAGCAACTAGGTTTTTTGAAGATGGCAATTATTATTGGAACAGCGGCATGTTTGTTTGGAAGACTGAAACAATTTTAAATAAATTAAAAGAACATTTACCAGAGATTTATAAAAATTTAAAAGAAATATCAAAATCGATTGGGCAACCGGAGGAAAATGAAGTAATAGATGAAAATTTTTCATGTATGAATAATATTTCGATAGATTATGGTGTATTAGAAAAAGAAAATGATATATATGTAATCCCAGCCGACTTCGGATGGAATGATGTTGGGAGTTGGACCGCTTTAAGTGAAATTAATGAAAAAGATGAAAATGATAATATAATAAATGCAGACCATGTGGGCATCGATACAAATGATTCTATTATTTATAGTGAAGATAAACTGGTTACTTCGATTGGAATAGATAATTTGATTATTGTAAATACAGAAGATGCAATTCTAGTCTGTAATAAAGATAATGCTCAGGACGTAAAGAAGTTGAGAAAATTATTAAAAGAAAAAGGTTTTAAAAAACAACTTTAAAAAGTAGAATATTAAAAGGAGGACCAAAAAATGGCTGAATATCAATATGAATTCAGAGAAGAGCAAAAAGGTTTATTGGCAAAGTTACTTATCACAATGGTAGCTCTTTTAATAACGGCTTATATATTACCTGGGATGAGTATTGACGGACTTTTCGCCGGATTAGTGGCTGCGTTAATACTAGGAATAGTAAATATTTTTGTAAAACCAATATTTATAATTTTCACTTTACCTTTGACAATATTAACAATGGGGCTTTTTCTATTGGTGGTAAATGGATTAATGCTTTGGTTAGCAGCTGGTATTGTACCTGGATTTATGATAACTGGGTTTTGGACTGCTGTTTTTGGTTCAATTCTATTAAGTATTGTAACCTGGTTTTTAAACCAAATTCTTGATTAAAGATTAGTTATAATTAGAGGAATCTGTTGTAAAAATTCAACAAAAATCTTCACATATTTTTAAAATCCTCAAATTTGACATAAGCCTTAATAGTTGTTACCATTGCAACAATAGAATTTTTAGACTAATATAATTGAGGAGGAGATTATAAGTTGAGTAGAAGAAGTTTATTAGTATTAGGATTAGTTCTAGCATTAACAGTAGGTTTATTTGGCAACGCATTAGCACAGGAGCCACAAAAAGGTGGTACCCTGGTATTTGGTAGAGGTTCTGACGCAGTTCGTCTTGATCCTGCCGATGTAACAGATGGTGAATCAGTTAAAGTTATTACAAATGTTTTTGAAGGATTAGTAAAGTATAAAGAAGGAAGCACAGAAGTTAAACCCGCTCTTGCTACACAATGGCGTGTGAGCGACGATGGGAAAGTATGGGAATTCAAACTTCGTGAAGGAGTTAAATTCCATGACGGTTCAGATTTTACAGCGGATGATGTAGTATTTACATTTAGAAGACAGATGAATGAAGACCACCCTTACCATAAAGGTGACTTCGCTTATTGGGGTTACATGTATAGCATGGTTGAGTCGGTGGAAAAAATTAATGAGTATCAGGTTAAGATCACACTTTCAAAACCTTATGCTCCATTTATCTATAACTTAGCTACCTTCCCATCTTATATAGTTTCAGAAGAAGCTATGAAAGAAAAGGGAGTAGAAGGATTTAGGACAGATCCGGTTGGAACTGGACCATTTGAATTTACTAACTGGGAACATGGTTCAACTATAACATTAGAAAGGTTCGAAAATTACTGGGGTGATAATGCATACTTAGATAAAGTAGTCTTCAGTGTAGTTCCTGAAAATACTACTAGAGTAATGGGTCTTAAAGGGGATGACCTTGATTTAATTGATGGTCTTGGTCCTCAAAATATAGACTCCGTTAGATCTGATGACAACTTGAAATTATTAACTCAGCCCGGTATGAATGTTGGTTATTTAGCAATGAATAACTTAAAAGAACCTTTTGATAATAAATTGGTGAGACGTGCAATAAATCTCGCAGTAGATAAAGAAGCAATTATCGAAGGTGCTTATAAAGGTACTGCTGAACCTGCTAAGAACCCATTACCGCCTACTCTTTGGGGATATAATGATGAAGTGGAAGATTATGGTCATAATCCTGAAAAGGCTAAAGAGTTATTAGAAAAAGCAGGTTATCCTGATGGATTCTCTGCTGAGCTATGGTATATGAGTAATCCAAGACCATATATGCCTAATGGTAAGAAAGTAGCTCAGGCAGTTCAAAGTAATCTAAAAGAAGTTGGAGTAGATATTGAACTAGTCACATATGATTGGGGTACTTATTTAGAAAAGACTGAAAATGCTGAACATGATATGGCATTATTAGGTTGGATCGGAGACAACGGAGACCCTGATAACTTCATTTATGTACTACTTGATAAAGATAATACCAAAAAAGGCAGTGCAGGTAATATAGCTTTCTATAGAAGTGACGAACTCCACAATATTTTAGTTCAGGCCCAACAAACAATGGGTAACCGTGATCAAAGAGCTGGACTTTACAAGGCGGCCCAACATGTAATCCATGAAGATGCTCCTTGGGTACCATTAAGTCACGTAACTAAAGCAATGGGGTCAGCTCAAGATGTGAATGGTTTTGTCATTCATCCAACAGGTGGAGTTTACTTACAAAACACATGGATTGAACAATAATCAAAATTAAAGTTTCATTTTTCATGTAAAAAATACCTGCTGGTTGTATATCCTTTTCAATCAGCAGGTTTATTATATTATTATAATTAATATATCATATTCTAGAATTAGGAGAGTTTTTAAATGTTTAGGTATATAATAAAAAGATTACTTTATATAATACCAGTATTATTAATCATGTCATTTTTAATATTTGGTATGGTTAATTTAATACCTGGTGATCCAGCTCAGATAATGCTGGGCCAACATGTAACTGAAGAAGCCTTAGAAGCGGCCCGGGAAAGAATGGGATTAAATGATCCCTTTATGATTAGATATGGTCGGTTTTTAACTGATATTGTACAGCTAGACTTTGGTGAATCACTTATTTCTAAAAGACCAGTTACCACTGTTTTGAGTGAAAAATTACCGGCAACGATTGAACTTACAACTTTCGCTATGATTTATGCCTTAATAGTAGGAGGCTTGGCTGGAGTTATTTCAGCTTGGAAGCAAAATACAATCTTTGACTATATATCCATTACCATTGCTTTATTTGGAATTTCAATGCCTATTTATTGGTTAGGTTTTATGCTTATTTTATTTTTTGCAGTATTTCTTAATATATTACCAACCGCTGGTAGATTGGCGGCTGAAATAGATCCTTCAGTTTTAAAAACTAACTTTTTTCTTATAGAAAGTTTAATTACTGGCAAATGGGAGATTTTTAGGTCTGCTGTAAAACATATTATATTACCTGGTATAGCATTGGGAACAATTCCAATGGCTATTATCGCCCGGATGACTAGGTCCTCTCTTTTAGATGTTTTAAGACAGGATTATATGAGAACTGCAAGAGCAAAGGGTCTAAAATTTAGAGATGTTTTCATTCATGCTATAAAAAACGCAGCAATTCCCATAACTACTGTATTTGGTATGCAGTTTGGTAGATTAATGGCTGGTGCGGTATTGACAGAAACTGTATTTGCCTGGCCAGGAATGGGTAAATGGTTATTAGACGGTATTTTGCAGCGTGACTTTCCAGTGGTAATCGGGGCAACTTTGACAGTTGCTTTCTTATTTGTGATAGTGAATTTATTGACGGATTTAACATATTCTTTATTAGATCCGCGTATTAAATATTGATAATTGAGGAGTTATTGTAAATTATGAAAAGTAAAGGAAATGAAAAAAAGGTTGTTAACAAAGCTAAAAAATCTAGTTTAATAAAAGATGCCTGGAAACGTTTAATGAGAAATCGCCTGGCAGTCCTAGGTATGATTATATTGGCTATATTAGTGTTAGTGGCGATTTTTGCTCCCTTAATTGCACCTTATAATCCTACCAAAATTAATTTTGGTGATGAAGGTGTACCACCTACTTGGTGGGGTGCAGAGGAAACGGGACAGAAGCAAGTTGATTCAAAAGATGAGCAAAGCAACACTCAACTCGATCAAGAGGCTGCAAGTGAAGGTAGTTGGACTTCTGGTGAAACCGAACAAGGTTCATCAGAGAATCAATCAGATTCTAATTCAGGTTGGAGTTCTGGAAGTGAATCTGCAGTAGAAGAAAGTGAAAGTGGTGAAAGTTCTTCTGGAGGCTGGACTTCATCTTCTGAAAGTAGTATTGAGGAAGAGTCTTTCCAACAGGATTCATCTCAAGGGGATTCTGGAAATAATGCCCAAGTTAGGCAACGTACTGACAATTTTTATATTTTAGGTACTGACCAGATGGGTAGAGATCTATTTTCTAGAATTGTCTATGGAGCAAGATTATCTTTACTAGTAGGTTTTGTATCAGTAGGCATCTCATTATTTGTTGGTACTAGTTTAGGATTAATATCTGGTTTTTATGGCGGTAAAATTGATACCTTAATTATGAGATTTATGGATATATTATTATCCTTTCCATATATATTATTAGCTATTTTCATAGTAGCAATTTTAGGACGTGGTTTACCTAATGCCATGATTGCGATTGGTATTGTTGGTATACCGAGGTTTGCGAGAGTAGTCAGAGGTCAAGTTCTTTCAGTTAAAGAGGAAGAATATGTGATGGCTGCAAAGACAATGGGAGCAAATAATTTCTGGTTGATTTCAAGACATATTTTTGTTAATTCATTATCTCCTTTAATTGTTCAGACTACAATGAGTTTTGCTACTGCGATCTTAAATGCAGCAGCTTTAGGATTTTTAGGTTTAGGAGCTCAAGCTCCAACACCAGAATGGGGAGTTATGCTTTCAGATGCTCGTTCAGCTATGCTTACAGCACCTTGGATAATAACTTTCCCAGGTATAGCAATTATATTAAGTGTTCTAGGCTTTAATTTATTAGGAGATGGATTAAGAGATAGTCTTGATCCTAGACAAAAAAGATAAGTGATATTTATGATATATGAAAAAATTGAGGTGGATTTATGAGTAGACAGAGAAATAAAAAAGAGAAGTTATTAGAATTAAAAAATGTAACCACCAGTTTTGATACTGATGATGGTAAGGTTACTGCTATAGAAGATATAAGTTTTGAATTACGTCAGGGAGAAACATTAGGAATATTGGGAGAATCCGGTTGTGGAAAGAGTGTGACTTCTCTATCAATTATGCGTCTTCTACCTGATGGAGTAGGTTATGTTGAGAATGGAGATATATTCTTTCAAGGCGAGAATCTACTGGATTTAAAAGAGGATAAAATGAGAAGTTATAGAGGAAACAAAATGTCAATGATTTTCCAAGAACCCATGACTTCTTTAAATCCTGTATTTAAAGTCAAAAAACAATTGGTAGAAGTTTATACTACACACCAGGATGTTAATAATAAAGAAGCATATAATAAAGCACTAGAAATTCTGGATATAGTTGGTATCCCTGATTCAAAAAGTGTTATAGAAAAATATCCGTATGAATTAAGCGGTGGTATGAGACAGAGAGTAATGATTGCTATGGCTTTAGCTTGTCAACCTGCCTTGCTTATTGCAGATGAACCCACTACAGCTTTAGATGTGACAATTCAGGCTCAAATACTTAAGCTAATGAATGAATTAAAACAAAAAATTAATTCTTCTATTATGTTGATAACACATGATTTAGGTGTAATAGCTCAAATGGTAGAACGTGTGCTAGTATTTTATGCAGGACAGATTGTAGAAAGAGCCCAAATAGATGACCTTTATGAAAATCCCAAACACCCTTATACAAAAGGATTGATAAATTCAATTCCGCGTATTGGAAACAAAAATAGAAGATTAGATACTATTCAGGGTATGGTGCCTTCTCCCTTTGAGTTTCCTCAAGGTTGTAGATTTCATCCCAGGTGTGAACATGTAATGGATATTTGTAAAGAAAAAGAACCGCCTGAAGTCGATGTTGGAGACAGGCATTCTGCAAAATGCTGGCTACATGTTGATGAGGGGGGAGAAAATAATGAGTAAGAATGAAACAATTTTGAAAGTGCAAAATTTAAAAAAATATTTCCCCCAGCGTTCAGGCTTTTTTAAACAAAAAGTAGAGCATCTTAAAGCAGTTGATGGCATTAGTTTTGAGCTTGAAGAAAATGAAACCTTAGGGTTAGTGGGAGAATCCGGATGTGGTAAATCCACTACGGGAAGAACCATCCTTAGAGTTCATGAACCTACAGATGGAAATGTCATTTTTAGAGGCCAGGATATTGCTAATGTTGAAGAAAGTGAGCTACAAGTAATAAGAAAAGATATGCAGATGATATTTCAGGATCCTTTTGCTTCTCTAAATCCTCGTATGACAGTAAAAAATATTATTTCTGAAGGTATGAGAATTCACGGAGTTGGTAATAAGGAAAGTCGCATGGAAAGAGTAGAGGAATTAATGTCCATAGTGGGATTAAGACCTGAATATATGTTTAGATATCCTCATGAATTCTCGGGAGGCCAAAGACAACGGATAGGAGTTGCAAGGGCCTTAGCTTTAGATCCCAAATTAATTATTTGTGATGAACCAGTTTCAGCTTTAGATGTATCAATTCAAGCTCAGGTCCTAAATTTACTAATGGATTTACAGGATGAATTTGATTTAACCTTTATTTTTATAGCACATGATCTTTCGGTAGTCGAACATATTAGTGATCGTGTAGCTGTAATGTATTTAGGTAAAATTGTGGAGCTTACAACTAGTGATAAGCTTTACTCTGAACCACTACATCCTTATACAAAAGGTTTATTACATTCAGTTCCTGAAGCTAATCCTAAAGTTCCGATGGGAGAGGTATCTCTTAAAGGTGATATACCGAGTCCTGTTAATCCTCCTTCTGGTTGTAGTTTTAGGACTAGATGTCCACACGCTCATGATAGATGTAAAAAGGAAGAACCTGAGTTTAGAGAATATGAAGATAGTCATTATGCTGCTTGTCATTTGTTAGATTAGATAGAAACAAAATATAGTTTATTATAATAACCCCCCTTATGTTTTTCATAAGGGGGGTTATTGTTGTTTGACAAGCATGCACTTAATCTATAGGGTGAAAGCCCTGAATACCGAACACAATTTAGGAATTAGCTGAAGACAAGGGGGTCGTGAGCGACCAAGAATCTCAAGGAAGTCTAAAGCACAATTTCAGTCCTAAGTACACGAATCACATTATAACTGGATGAGTTTGCAACACAAAACAAAGCCCTTATCTTGCGAAAGTTATTACTGTAAATGTGGCGGATATATGAAATGCAAGATTGAGTACTTAACCTGTGAGAATTGATGGACATATTATATATGTGGTTGAAATCTGATTTATCATGAGAAGTCAGTTTTTGTCATAGTACTGATACGTCATTATAAATATTGACTTTGGAAGGACAGGACGAAATTATATATTTAGTGGTTAACTTTATAGAGCATGAAGAACACAGCCAACCTTTAATTAGGCTTCTTAATTGAAAAGAGAATTGAAATTTCCAATAAATATTAAGAGCGTGGAGTGTAATATGGAAGTTAATACAATCCAAAATTTTATAGATAATTATTGAACTGCTGTATACGAGAACCCTATATACAGAGGTGTGGAGGACGGTAGATGAAATAATCATCTACCTCCTATCCGATTGTGATTTTAAACCAACAATATTTTTTGATATATATATTAATTTTTTACAGGAGTTTTTCGACTTATAGTTAATATAAACGTATACCGAGTTAATTTTTGTATATAATTACACAAAAATTATTAGTTTAAATTGGAACTGGTAATATTGACTTTTGATTTTTTTTAAATTATAATTAGGTTATATTTATAATTTATGTTATATAAATATAATTAAGGGGGGTGTAATAGTAGCGAGCAGGGAAGAAATCTTAAACTTTATTTATATTATAAAAAATGAGGAGGAAGTAGAGTAGATGAATAATTTTAAAAAAGTAAGTATTTTATTAGTGTTGACTTTGATTGTTGCTTTATTTAGTTTTACTGCTTTAGCTCAAGACGAAGGTGAGTATGGTGGTACTTTCATTTTTGGGCGAGGCGGGGATTCTGTAGGATTAGACCCGATACAAGTAACCGATGGTGAATCTTTTAAGGTTACGCAACAAATTTATGATACTATCGTAATGTATAAGCCCGGAACTACAGAAGTAATTCCAGGTCTTGCTGAAGAATGGGACGTATCTGAAGATGGTAAAACATGGACTTTCTATTTAAGAGAAGGTGTAAATTTCCACGATGGAAACCCTGTAGATGCAGAAGCTATTAAATGGAATTTCGAACGTTGGGGTAACCTTGATCATCCTTATCATATAGGTGGAGACTTCACTTATTATGGTTATATGTTCCAGGATTATCCAGGTGTTATCAAAGAAATTAAAGCATTAGATGAATATACAGTAAGATTTATTTTAAATGAACCTCAGGCGCCATTTTTGGCTAACTTAGCAATGGTTTCATTCGGCATTGCTAGTCCAGAAGCTGTAAAAGAACATGGTGAAAATTATTTTAAAAATCCTGTAGGTAGTGGACCATTCAAGTTTGTAGAATGGAGACAAGGTGATAGAGTAGTTCTAGAAGCAAATGAAGATTATTGGGACGGACGTCCTTATTTGGATGAAGTTGTCTTTAGATCAATTCCTGATAACGGTGCACGTTATATGGAATTAAGATCAGGATCTATTGATATGATGGATTATATAAATCCAGAAGATGTAAAGAGTGTTAGAGAGGATGACAGTCTAGATTTAGTTTTAAGACCTAGTTTCAATGTTGGATATTTTGCTATGAATATGGAATTTGAACCATTTGATAATCTAAAAGTTAGAAA
>CAJXKY010000030.1 GCA_913055675.1 uncultured Halanaerobiales bacterium | reverse complement strand
ACTATTTTCAAGATGATTTTAATCAACTAGTTAAATGCTTATTGGTAAATATTTCTAGGTTTTTGTGGTACAATCATGCTTGATTTAAAAATCTAATATTTTTTACTCATTCTCTCTTACCAATCTAATTCCCTAATCTTATCTAAACTCTCATTACTTCCCATTACGATTAAAGTATCATCCTCAAGAATCTTATCATTAGCTCCCGGAGACATGAGCAGCTTTTGATTCCTTTTAATAGCCATCACATTTAAATTATATTTTTTCCTAAATTCCAATTCTTTTAGGGTTTTTCCAACCATAAAGGGAAGTGTAATAATTTCAGCTATGCTATGGTCACTAGCAAATTGAAAATAATCTAAAATATTAGTTGATAATAAGTTTTTTGCTAACCGGGCTCCCATATCTTTTTCTGGGTTAACTATACGATCTGCTCCAGTTTTAAGTAAAACTTTTCCATGTAATTCATCTTGAGCTTTAACAATAACATATGAAACTCCTAGTTCTTTTAATATTAAAGTGGTTAATATATTGGTATGCAAATTTCCACCAATACTAACTATTGCTGCATCAAAATTTCTTACCCCTAATGTTTGTAGGGTTTTTTCATCTGCTGCATCTGCCTGAACAGCATGAGTGACATAATCGGATATTTCATTAACCTTTTTTTCATCGTTATCGATAGCTAATACATCATGACCATGTTTTGCAAGTGTTTTTGCAATACTAAACCCAAATCTTCCCAACCCAATTATTACAAACTGTTTCATTTTTTTGCCTCCGGATTGTTCACTTTATCAATTTTTACAAATGTTTTAACACTAACTATTATTAGAATAATAATATTTCATATCTTTAAATATTTTAATGACAGCAAAGAAGATTACAAAGAATTCTAATCTCCCTAAAAACATACCCAAGGTTTCAGTCCATAAAATTATAGAAGGCGCTTCAGAAGAAGTAATACCTACAGATAGACCTACTGTACCAAGAGCAGAAGCAAATTCAAACATCGAGTCAGATAAATTGTATCCTTGAGATAAAAAGATTAATACTCCAAGAAAATATGTGAACATATATAAGACAAAATAATTAGCAGCCTCCATTACAAATTCAGGCTTTACAGCTAATCTTTTTTCTCCCCGCCAAATATAGTTTTTTCTAACTACGTCTTCAGGTAAAAAATACCCTTTGATTTCCCAATATATTGATTTAAAAATCAAATATATTCTATATAACTTAATACCACCCGCAGTAGAACCTGTTCCACCACCAATTAACATTAATATTATAATAAGAAGAATTCCAAACAAATTCCAAGTATTAAATGTATCTAAAGAAAACCCAGTGGTTGAAATAGCTGTAATTGTTTCAAATATTGCCCTTCTCAAGACATTAGGTAGTTTATCGTAAAGATTATTTATAGAAAAGTAAATCAAAATTGGAATAAAAACAGCATTCAGCAACATCAATAATCTGATTTCTCCATTTTTAAAAAATACCTTTATTTTCCCTTTTAATAAAGCATAATGGGTAGCAAAGTTAGTAGTACCAATCAACATTAAAATCCAGGTTACTACTTCTATAGATAAACTATTATAATGTCCAATCGAATTCGCTTTTGTAGAAAAACCACCGGTTGATAATGCAGCTAAAGAGTGATTAAAGGCATCAAAAATAGTCATTCCGGCTAAGGCATATAAAATTATTCCTCCCACAGTATATCCACTATATATTATCATGATGGCTTTAGTTGATCTTTTAATATGAGGAAGAAGTTGATCACTTCTACCTTCTGCATTATATAAACCAAAACCATAGGGATGTAAAACAGATGATAACATTACTACAACTAAACCTGCACCACCAAAAAACTGCATAATTGAACGCCAAAGTAATATCAATTTAGGTGTTTTTGTGACATCTACTACAGATAAGCCAGTTGTTGTCCAGCCACTCATAGATTCAAATATAGCCTGTGTGAAATTAAGCATGTCAATCATCATAAAAGGAAGAGCAGAAGCTATAACAGCCACTACCCATGAAAATAACACTATTATTCCACCTTCTTTTAAAGAAAGTGAAACATCTTCTCTATTATGTCTTGTATATTTCCAAGCTATATATCCTATAATAAAAATAATAATCGCAGGAACTAAAAAAGCATAACTATATTTTATTTCTTCAGGATAAAATGGAAGACTTAATAATGGCAAAAGTAAAAATATTGCCACTCCCATTATTAGGATTCCAATATATCTAATTATAAGTTGATATCTTTCTTTAAGGATCTCTAAATACCGCATTTTTTCACCTGCTTATTCACCTAGTAATACCTCAAAAGCTTCTGCCTGTTTTTCAGGTAAGGTAATTATTAAAGTTTTATCGCCTTCTAATAATTTTGTATCTCCTTTTGGAATTAATATTTGTTCATCTCTGATAATACAACCAAACACAATATCATGTGGCAAATCAATTTCCTTTAATGTTTTCCCAATTATAGGAGAATCCGAAGTTAGTATTACTTGAGAAATATTTAACCTTCCCTCTTCAATAGAAATCAAATTGCTGACATTAGATACTTCTACTCTCTGTTCTATTAATAGAGAAATAAGTTTTGTAGTATTAAAGATTGTTTCAACCCCTAATTCTTTGAACATTTCTTCATTATCTGGATTATTAACCACTGAGAAAGTTTTAGGGATTTGAAAATAACTTTTAGCAATCTGACATATATATAAATTATCAGGATCATTATCTGTTAAAGCTAAAATTATATCTGCTTTATTTGCACCTGACTGATTTAAATAATAGGGGTTAGTTCCATCTCCTTTTATAACTAAAGCATTAGTTTTACTTGCCAAATAGTCACAGTATTCATCATTATCATTAATAACAGAAACTTCGTACCCCTTTGCAATAAAATTTTTGATCAAATGATAAGTAACTTTTCCATCACCTACAATTATTATTTTCATGTCAAACTCTCCTCATTTAACACTTCACTATCATCTTTTGCCAATCTATCTCTAAGTTCATCTATAAATAAATCTGTTGGACTTATTGTTAAAATATCTGTATTATTATATATAGTCGCTTTATCAGGTTCGTTTATCTTTACAATTACTTTAGGGACTTCATATATATCTTTGGCAATTTGAGCCACCATGGAATTAACTGTGTCAACTTCAGTGGTTACAATTGCCATATCTGCTTTATTAATTTTAGATTCTAATAAAACTTCTACTTCTGTAGCATCTCCGTTTATTGTAAAACCCGTAAAATCAGGTGATAGTTTATTAAAGGCACTGTTGTCTTTATCAATGACAACCACATCTTCACCATTTTTTGATAGAAGATCCGCTACAGCAGAGCCAGTTTTTCCACATCCAATTATAACTATATACATTATTAACTCTCCTTATCTTGATCTTCCTCTTCTTCATCCATCTTTATATCTTTTTTAGAGTACTCAAACTGGCTGGTTCTTTCTAAATTATGTTGAGCTGGTTTATAAGATGGATCTATGGCTAAAGCAGCTCTATACTGCTTTTGAGCTTCTAAGGGTTTGTTTTTATATTCCATTATTACCCCTAATAAATTAAAGGCTTCAGGTTTAGAGGTATCCATACTCACAGCTTTTTGAATATATTCATAACCTTTTTCTAATTGTTGATTATTTATACAACTTTTAGCAAATGTTAAATAGTCTTCATAACTCTCTAAATTTTCTTCTTTTAATTCATTTTCTTTTCGTCCTATTACTTCTTTAACAATTTCCTTGATTTCATCAGGTGTAAAGGGCTTTCTTAAATAATCAATGGCTCCTAATTTCATTGTTTCTACTGCACTATCTACTGAACCAAAGCCGGTTATGATAATTATATCGGCTTTATTATCTAAATCTTTAATCCGTTTCAATACTTCCATACCTTCTATACCAGGTAATTTCATGTCTAACAAGACCAAATCAAACTCATTTTCCTGAAATTTTTCAATTCCGTCTTCACCATTAACAGCTGTGACAACCTCATAATCACTTTCTAGACTTTTCTTTAAAGTAAATCTAATATTTTTCTCATCATCAATAATTAAAATGTTCTTTTTTTCATTCATCAAAAAAACCTCCTATAATAATTTTAAATGTTTATTTATTACTTCCAGAAGTTCATCTGGATTTATTGGCTTAGTCATATACTCATCGGCGCCCAATTCAAAACCACGCTGGATGTCCTCTTCCTCAGCTTTTGCACTTACAATAATAATCTTTGTATCAACAGTTTTTTCATTATCTCTTAAAGTCTCACAGACCAAAAAACCATTCATTTTAGGTAGTTTGATATCCAGTAAAATTAAATCGGGTTCCCATTCTAAAGCTGTTTCTACTCCATTAACTCCATCCTTTTCAACTTTTAAATCAAAGCCTTCATCTGTTAATAACATTGAGATTACTTTTATTATATTTTTGTTGTCTTCAATTAGTAACACCTTATTCAATTAAACCAACTCCTATTTAGGCAACTTCAAGGTGAAAGTGAATTTGCTGCCTTCACCCTCTTTGCTTTTAACCCAAATTCTTCCTCCATGTGCCTCAACAATTTCTTTAGCAATCGGTAATCCTAAGCCGGTTCCCGAACTTTCATCTTGATCCGTGCCTGCCCTTACGAATTTCTCAAATATTTTATGCTGATATTCTTTTGGAATTCCTTCTCCTGTATCGGCTACAGAAATATAAACCTTATGTCCTTTTTTATTAGCATCAAGTACAATTTTATCTCCTTCAGTAGTATAACGGAGGGCATTTCCAATTAAATTGGTTATTACCCATGTGATTTTGTTTAAGTCAGCATATACTTTTAAGTCTCCTACGTCTTTTTGAATTAAATCAATATTTTTATCTGATGCTTTATTTTCAAAAGGATTAATTGAACTATTAAATATTTCTTCTACTTTTACATTTTCAAAGTCTAAATCTATCTTTCCAGACTCTATCTTAGATAAATCTAATAAATCATCAACAAGATTATTTAGATGTTCTGTATCATCTTTAGCTACTTCTAATAACTCTTTTTGATCTTCATTAATCTCTCCTGTATTTTCTTCTAACAACATATTTATGCTCATATTCATAGAAGTTAAAGGTGTTCTAAATTCATGTGAAACCATTGATACAAATTCGGATTTCATTTGGTCTACTTCTTTTAGATGAGTAATATCTTCTAAGATAGTTACCACCAAATTGGTTTCTCCTTTTTTATCTTTAACAGGATTGGTAGTAATTCGATAATAATGTTCTTTATTATTATAAGTAAACTCTAAAACATCATTTTTTTGACCTTTTTGTTCTTTACCGGTTTCTAAAGTTTCAGTAATCGAATCAAATATTTTTTCTTCTTTGATTATTTCTAGAAAATGAGTTCCACTCACATCTTTTTCTCTTAGGTTAAATAACTTTTCAGCCTCGGGATTTATTAATAGTATTCTATTTTCATCATCGGTTACAATTAATGGATTGGAAATACTCTTTACTATACCTTCTGATTTATTTTTCTCATCTATTAATTTGCTAATATTTATCTGCTCGTATTCTTTGAGCCTTTCAGTCATACTATTAAATTCTTCTGCTAACTCACCAATTTCATCTTTAGTGGTTATATTTATTTTCTTTTCTAAATTGCCGCCTGCAATTTCTTTAATAGTTTCAGTAAGGCTATTAATTGGTTTTAATATTTTATTAGAAATATAGATTCCAAGAGTAATTGCTAATATAATTGCTATTACAGAAAATATTATTGATGAATATATTGCCTGAGTTGCACGACTGTTTGCCTTAGACTGAGCTTCTCTCATATGCTCTTGATTTACTGTTAAAAGATCCCTAGTTTCATTTTTTATTTTTTGGAAGTGAGGCATTATATCTGTTAGATAATAATTTTGCATTTCTTCAATATTGCCTTCATTTGCTAAATCTCTTAGCTGAATAAACTTGTCTAAATAAGTCTGGTAATCTTTATTTAGATTAGATATTATCTGATTTTCCTCTTCAATTGTTATATTATCTTCTGCTCGAGAGAGGTGTTTCATGAACTCTATTTGATTTTTTTGAAATATTTCTAAAGCCTCTTCCTGCTGGCCGAAAATAAATATGAGTTCAGCACTATCCTGTCTTTCTAAAGCTTCCATCATTCCCTCCGAAGCTATTACACTCTGATAATTTTCAACCATAATATCATGAATTGATTCATCTAAAGACATGAAGTTGTATATAGCCCAACCTGCTAAAACAATTAATATTAATGTTATAGCCATATATCCGAGCAGTATTTTATGCTTAAGGCTAAATTTCTTTTTCATAATAATCACTCCCAAATAAAAAAAGACTCCAGCAAGGTAGCTGCAGCCTAAAATTATATATAAGAGTCCCAAGGACTTTATATACTAATATCTCTACCTCCCTTTAATAACGCCTACGGAGTTAGCTGTCGGACTCAGGTTAAAGGGTAACCTTACCATAAATGGATTCGCCCCTAAAATTCATTGGTTCCCCCGCTCCCATTTAAAAATAATGGGATTCGGCAAAAGTATCTATTAAATTTTTGTTAAATACATTATAATCCAGTTGTAAATAACTGTCAAGTATTTAAAGATATTATTTCTTTTTTTATAAAGGATTTAGATTGCAAGGTTTAATGCATAGTTTTTATGTTTTGAACTTTGTTAAGTCCGAATGGAAATAAATATTTAGTTGATCATGTTTTTATAAATCCCTAAAAATTCAAGAATTTTCACCTATTCTTGCTATAAGTCTCATCAAACATTCAAAAGAATTCTTGTTTTTTCACTCAAAAGTATCAAAATCTCCTAAAAGGCGAGTAATTTTTAAAATTTGTATTTTGAATTTTAATTTATTCAATAAATTATCTTAAAATATTTTCTTAATATAATTCTTTTCTGTATTAAAACCACTAAGAAATTTAACACCTTCCTATTTCCAGGGGTTGCCAGGCTTCATTGGGTCCGTTCACTCCACCGTTCTTGATAAGAAATTTTATTCAAATTTCCAATCTTTATTTTAATTTGTTTAATAGTTAAAACCTTAAAGGTTTTATATCTACCAATTCCGGTTTTCCATATACTTCAATCTTTTCTTTATGATTAGCGGGCACATAAAATACAGCTTGAAGATATGGAGCTGATTTTCCTCTTGTTTCTTCTGTTAATTCCTCAAGAATTTCTTTTGAGCAAAGGATATCAGCTAATCTAGAACCTCCTCCATATCCTGCTCTTATAAAAATAGTCAATTTCCCTGGTAATCCAGGCAGAATAGACAAAAGTATTACATCACTTATTATTTTACCTTCTTTATTTACAAATGGCCCAAAAGGGGGCTTAGTTCTATCTCTAGTATCAACTAATACTTTATTATAATAAGAAGTTTTTTCATAACAATTTCCATCCTCATCTCTAAAAACTCTCTTAATTTCATCAGGGCTCTCGGCAGGGATATAATCTAACTTCTTTTCTTTATTTACAAATTGAAAAGGAAGGTTAGCAAAATCTTTTTCAATTATTTTTCTTAATTTAGGATGTATTATTCTATTACCACCAATACTCATAATACTTCCATTCATATCAATTAAATCTTCTGTATCATTTATCCTTTCAGTACGAAAGTTGCTTATTCTTTCATATAAATTAGCTAATCCAATGGCATCATAAGGAGGTATAGGAACTTGATCAACAGTATCCTTGCCATAATAATCATCTTCATTTTCCACAGAAGACCATTTGTTTTCGCCGCGTAAAGGTGCAAAATCATTCGTATGCATATGGAATAATCGTTTTTGCATTTCAATTACATCATCATCCAAATTATTGTGAAACTGCTTAATATCCTTTTTATTGATAAATTTTTTTAATAGATCTAAAATAGGCCCACTTATTAAAATATTACCCGTTGCTTCTACGACAAAAGCAAATTCAGATAAAGGTACTTCCATTATAATCCACACTCCATTAATTAGTTATAAAGTAAGGCGTGAACATTAAATCTCAACTATAAAGTTTGATTTTCAACAAGAATTATTTTAAATAATTATCACAATTACAATTAACAATTCTTAAAAAATTTTTATTGATATTAAATTTTTAATTCAAATCCAACATTTACTATATTCACTATCTTTTTATATATTATATAATTTTATGATAAAAATAGTAATTTTTATATTTTTTTATTAATAATTAAGTGCTATTATTTTCAAAACATTGTAGCTGAAATTTCATATTAATTACTACTTGCAGTATTTTCGAAAAAATTTACAATATCATCTATCATATAATTAGTGAGCTTATGACCCACATCATTATATATAACAAATTGTGCTGGAATATCCTCTTTTATATATATTTCTTTAGCTATATTAAACCTATCAACTACAATTTCAGCTTCGGTTTTCTTTTCTTGTTCATCAATGGGTATTGGTTTTGTATTATAAACATCTTTAATAATCTCTTTTTGCTGTTTGCTAAACGGAGCTGGGAAAGGTAATGTGTCATTCGTATCTTCCTCTCCCATAAAAATATACTGAGGAATTTTTTGATAGGCTTTATCATCAAATTCTTCTCCTGTGATTTCTTTTATATCATAAACCCCCACAGGATAATACAACTTTTTATTGTCTTTGCTTTTTATAGGAAGTATGGGTAATCCATTCAAACCACCAGTGGCAACCGCTTGTAAATATTTAGGATGTAAAACAGCAAATCTGTTTGTGAAAGTTCCAGAAGCTGAAAATCCAAACATAAACACTTTTTCTTTTACTTCTATTTCTTTATCTTTAAGTAAAGTTTTTGCATGCTCAATCATAGCTATTAGTTGTTTGTCTAATCTTTTATATAATCCTTTTTCAATTTTAAGTGTTTTACTATCTAAAGCCTGGGTATAATATAACCAACCATCCTCTGATATACCTTTGATAGTTTTGGGTCTAGGAAAAGCTGGTACTAATACTGGTATCCCTAATTTTTGTGCAATAGGATTTCTACTGGCTATTTTTTTGGCTGCATTTTCATGCCTATCCATATTATCTGTAAAAGTACCAGTATTATTTGGTTCAACTAGCATATATTTTAAGTTACTAGAAAATATGTTGTTAGGAATATAAAGATAATAGTTCCATTTAAACCCTTCATCGGATCTTGCATTTATTTTCAATAATTCACTTTCATTTGAAGATAAGTTAACATTAATTCCATAATATCTCTCCCCTGAATTCTTAAACTTCCATACTTGTATAGCCTTTATAGACCTTTTTATAATAATATCTATTTCTCCAATCCATTTGTCTCCAGCTTTAGTTAAAGGTAAATCTGTTTTCTCTACAAAACCCCCTGGGCCTTGAAATTTATAGTTGGGTAATTCTTGAATTGATTCACCCCAACCGGTTTTGTTTTTGTGAAAAACAAGGAAGTTTATATAATGTTTTTCTTTTCCCTCAACAATTTTTTTATGTATATAAGATTCATCATAAACCTTTACTATAATTGTTTTTTCTTCATTAACCTTTAAATCACCGTAGATTTTAAAATTTACAGAATCTTCATCGCTTCCCGGAATAATGTGCATATTATTATTAGATGCTAGTATTAATGGAGCGAAGACTATAATTGTAATAAAAATTAATAAAAAAACAACAATATTTTTCCTCATACAGTTCACTCCTCATAAATAGAAAAAGTTAACTCGATAACATTTCTCACTTCTAGCAAATATCAATCTATCAAAAATTTAATAAGCTTTTATACATTTAATAACTAGGTCAATAATTTTTAATTATAGTGCCCATTTCATTCTTTGCTTTAAGATATCCTTTGTTAAAAATCCAGTATAATCAAATATCTTTAAATTAAACTTATATTCATTAGAACAATAATCTTTCCAATTCTCAGCGACATATTTAAGATTTTCAGCTGTTATAAGACCTACATCTGTATCTTCTATTGATTGTGCTTTTAATTTTTGTGCTTTCATTAGACAATTAGAATTAAATTGAGGTGCTATAACCAAAAACAAAGTTACTCTTTGTTTTTCATCCTGAATATATCTTCTGAACTGTTTTAAGTGTTTATCTGGAAAGGTATATTCTTGTTCACAGCTTTTATTATCCCACAAGATTATCTCTTCATTATCACAAATTAATCTTCCATCAGGATTATCGCTGCCATGCATTTTGGCCGGTTTGTGTCCCATTAATTCTTCAAATAAATAATTTGTGGCTTCTTCAAAATAATTTTCAACTGATATATCCTTATCTATAACATTATTCCCTCTCAGCTGATCATATTCCCTATTGGCTAATTCCTCAATATAGTTAAAATATAATTCTCTTGGATCATCACTTTCTATTTCATATGTGACTAAGTTATCATAAAACTCCAAAATATTATTGATCCTATCTTCCTTTGTACCACTTATATTAACATTTTCTAAATCTATTAATATTTCTCTTAATTCATCTCTTGTAAGTTGATTTAACGACATAGATGGATAAATTTGAGCATTTAATATTCTTTTGATAAGTTCTTGTTTTCTTCCCGAGTAAGGATAATTAAAGTTTTCTAAGATTGTTTTTAATTGCTTCTTCTTTAATTTTTCTAAAAGTAATTTATAGACACTATCTTTCAACTCAATTCCCAATATTTCTTTCATGGTTTTAGCTATCTCTTCAGGTATAACAAAATAGGAATTATCATCTCTAAGCCTTGTCAATAAACCTCTATACTGTAAATCCTTCAAACTTTCCTTTATTGGTTTATAACCGTGAATTTTGTTTCCTTTTTGAGGGAAATATCCTAGTTTGCTTTCAAGAATTCTATGTTCATGTTTACTTATTTCTAGCTCTTCTCTTAGGGTGTTTAATATATTTTGTTCATGTGGGTTTATATCATCCTGCCACTTCCATGCTGCTATTAATACCTTCTTATAGATATTCAAAGCCTCTTCGTTACTATATTTTAGACAATCTTCCTCTCTGCTCTTTTTTAATATTTCTTTTTCTTTATCTTTTACTTTTTGAATTAAGTCATTCTTTTCTGCTTTATAATCATTTTCATTAAGAAGAATATTTAATAATAAATTATTCAACAACCTTGTATTTCTATCAATATGTATAAAATCCAGTTTATTATTAATCCTATCAGAATCAACAAATTCATCTTTATTCTTCAAAATTAATTGCCGCATCTCTTCTTCATTATCTTTAGGTGTATCTTTCAAAAAACTGTCAACCAACCTACCGAGATATAATTTTGACATTTTAGATACAATCTCTTCTAAAAGCATATTAATCCTCCTTATATACTTAGGTTATTACAATAAACTTACTTATAATAACCTTCTATTTAGAGAATTATATATAAATAAAAATATTCCTTTTAAATGATTGATTTTTAATAAATTTCTATTAATACAATAAAACAAGGTAAATATATTTAAACAACATCTTATATTTTGAATAATGATAGTTATGAAGCAGAGTTATTAGATTCTACCAGAAATTTAATATCAGAAATGAATAAATAACAAGGAGGTTTTATTGTGATAATTATAGATAGATTCGAAGGTGATAAAACTATTATTAAATAAGGAAATTTCATATAAATGAACCTTGAGTTAACAGTATTGATAACAATATAAAAAAGGCTTCACCCCATTTTTTGTTGAATATAGTTAATAGGAAAAAAACAAAAAATAATCACAAAAAGAGGTGAAACCTATTAATAACTATATTCAACAAATGAATCTATTTTCCTTGGAAGATTTGTTTGATCTTCAAGGAAAAACGAAATTGGAATTAATTTTTGAAGACATCGACTTAAAACCTGTTGTTAAATCTTTAAGCACTAATTCTAAAAAAGGACCAAAAGGATATGACATCAAATCAATAATTAGAGCTTTTTTAGCCCAAAGAATAGAAAATATTCCTACCAGAGTTGCCCTGGTTCGCAGGCTTAAAGAAGATCCCGTGTTTAGTCATGTTTGTGGCTTTGGTTTTTACAGTGAAGTTCCCAGTGAAGCGACTTTAAGTAGATATTTTAAGAAATTGTCTGAATCAGATAGTTTAGAAACACTTTATTCTAAATTATTAGATAAAGCTCATCAAATGGATATAATTAATCCAGAAACTGCTGCAATTGATGCTTCTAAGCTCACATCTTATGAACGAGCAAAACCACAATCTCAGGTAGATAAAGATAATCCGAATACCCCAGACTGGGGTAGCAAGTATGATTCACATCACAATAAGATAACTTGGTTCGGCTGGAAAGTTCATCTTGCAGTAGATACCTCTAGTGAATTACCTCTTGCTATCTCATTAACACCAGCCAATGAAAGCGACGGTAATGAGGCTTTACCACTCGTACAAAAAGTGAGCCAAATATTAAACGGAATAAAGTGTCAGCAACCTGATTTTTGGACTATGGATTCAGCTTATGATCGCCACACAATCTATAAACAAATTTTATTCGATTACAATGCACAGGCTATCATTCCTATTAACACAAGAAACTCTAAGCAACCGCCGGCGGGATATTATGATTACAAAGGAACTCCCATATGCAGTGCCGGTCATAAGATGGTCTACTGGGGCCATTACAATGGAGATAACAAATTTAGATGCCCTCATGTATGTGATAAAGTAGACTGTGTTCATGGCTCAGCCTGGTGTTCTGATTCCAATTATGGTCATGTTACTAAAACACGACCGAAGCATGATCCGCGCTATGTTTCGGTTCCTCATCGCGATTCGAGTACCTGGGATGATATTTATGATAAAAGGACCAGTGTTGAGAGAACTTTTTCCAGGTTAAAAGAACAACTTGGTTTAAAAAATGTACGGGTCAAAGGTAAAAAGAAGGTCATGACCCATATTTTATTAAGCTGCATAGGTTTAATTACTGCTAAAATAGCAACAGAGAGTTTCAAAAATCAAAAAGAAGACCAAGCTGCTTAAATTTAGATAATTCAAATTCAAATTATCTACTTACCTAGGGTATCTATACCCTAATTTAACTGATAATTTTTGTGAATCATTAATTTCAGTTTAATTTACTGTTCATAAAGATCCAAGTAAAGTAAATTGGTCATTATTATTTTTTTAAAATTCTATAAGGTAATTATGAAAGAGCCTTAAATTAGCAGATAATTATTTAAATACAAGTAAAAACATTCTCGAAAACTTAATAAAAAATAGAAATAGAAATTACTTAATTAGTGATAAACCAATTAATATGATAAAATTAAATAAAGTTACTAAGTGGAGTGATTTCAATACTTTAGCCCCAGCTCTATTCATATTAATGCATGGTTATGAACTATTAGTTAAGGGGTTGTATATATTAATAACTAGCAATAATGACTACAAAGGACATGATGTATCTTCATTGATTAATTTCTTAGAAAGGGATGATAGGTTAGATGAAAAACTAATCCAAATAATACTAAAATACTCTGGGAAAAAACCAAAAAACAAAATAATTTCTAATTTTTTAAAAAATAATGATCATCTTAATCCAAAAACATTAGTCAAAGATATAAAATATCCAGAAGATATGAAAAATAAAGATATTGATTTCTCAAATATAAACTATCAAGGATCTGAATTACTTAATGAAATAAAAAATATTAATAAAGATATTAAAAAAACTTTAGAATTGACATACAAAACAATTAATTATACCAGCTAATAAATTCTATCCCCCCTATACTCAATATCGCGGTCGTATCTGTTCACCTCCCGGCGCGGTGCGGATCTCGGGGCTTCCAGAGATTTATACCCCCTACCCCTATAATCTTTATTTGCTCTATTTGGAGGGATATTTCAATTTTTGTTTAACAGAAATAAATAGAAATTATTATTATAGGAGTTGTTAAAATGAAATCAAGCAAGAAATTATTCGTAGTTTTATTTATTTTGTTCGTCGCCTTAAGTGTAATTGATATTAGTATGGTTTCTGCTGAAAGCCTTATCATAAACTATAACTCCACAAATGGCAAAAGAATAATAATCACAGAGCATGCAGAACTGCATATTGATAAAAATTATATAGACAAAGAACATTCATATTTAATAGCAAAAAAAATCGAAAAAGGGATTAGGAACCTTAAAAATTACTTGGGAGCTAAATACATTAAATATAACTTTGAAGAACCCGGAAAAATATAATACTATATTAAAGCAAATCCTCCTACTACAACCTCAAGTGCTATACCAAGTAACGGCAGGGTCTATTTATTAGAAGTCAAACAACACACATCACCTTATATACATGAAACAGCTCACATGCTTTTAGATGGAGATCTATCTATAAGCCCTATTTATTGGTTAAAAGAAGGCGTTCCAATATATCTAAATTCTACCTTTGCAGTTTATACTCCTGAAGTTATGGAAAGCAGAGTCAGCTTAGATGAATTATCAAGGATTTATTTACAAAATGATAAGTATCAATTAATATGAGAATATTTTCCTGAACCTTATTTTAGAAATAGAATCGAAAGATCAGTATTTTGCGCATTTGCAGGATCGTTTGTTAAATATATAGAAAATCATTATGGAAAAGAAAAATTATTAGAACTGTACCAAGCCAAACGCCAAAAACCTCCTACTATATCAGCTCTTGAAGATGATGAAAAAGAGACACCAAAAAGTGCAGAACAAATATTAGGAAGTTCAATTGATGAAGTTAAAGAACAATGGTTAGCAAGTTTAAAATAACAAAAAAAATTAATACAACCTAAAAAAGAGCCAACTGCTCACTTTGAAGCAAGGCTCTTTTTAATATCTCCTTTATTAAATCCCGGTAAGGAATTAAAATTTTATAATATTCTTTTTTTTATTTTTTATCATCAGACCAATATTTCTCCCACTCTTCTCCTTTCTTTAATTTCAGTATACCATCATCTACTTTTAACCTCGTGCCAACACAGCGGTAACCATGCAGGATACAATAAAGTTTATGATCTAACTTATCAGCTTCTCTAAGAACCAGCTTCCAATAGTTATGATCCTTTTTTAAATCAGGCCAGGGATCAAACTTATTATAATATCATTGGCCCCGAATAAAGGTCTCAATATTAAACACATTAAGATCCATAATTTTTCTTACCCCCCTTAGGTTTTATTAATATGGCATTAGATAAATATTAACTTTTTATTTCATGTTTTTCACAATAAAAATTACCCGGTTCTATTGACTTTGGACAACCAAGAATTGAGCAGAGCTCTTTTTTAGTATAAATTGCTAATTTTTACAAAAAGGTGTATACTGAACTTATTAAAGAGTACTTCTGTTAAATAACATGATTATTCAAGCTAAATTTCCCTCCAATATTTTTAATAGCTCCAATTTGTAAGGAGAAAAATGAAAAAATAAAGTGAGGTGAAAAATAATGCCTAAATATTTATTAATTCATGAAAATGACGATTTTTTTACTGAAGAAAAGCTCAAAGAATTATCTAAAAAAGAAGCGCCTGAAGAATTTGATTGGAAAAAAACCTATTGCAATTTCGAAAATAATAAGTTTTTCTGTCTTTGGGAAGCACCTTCCTCCGAAGCACTCAAACAGCTATTTAAAAAAGTTAATGTACCTCCATGGGATGCCATTTATCCTGTCCAAACCTTTAATCCTAAAAAAAGTAAAATAGAATAAATAACATATTAAAAAAATATTGTTTTTTTGAATTTTAATGCCAGTTCTAAACTGGCATTTTTTCTATCCCTTTAAAGTAGAGGACATTATTATATATTCAAGAATTATAATTAGACATAGAAATCATATTATACGAGGAGAATCAAAATGGATAATAAATTTAATTTCTGGTTTGTTGTTAATTGGCTATTTGGGATTTTGGTGTTTATAGATGGTTTATTAAATCTGTTTAGGGGAAACGACTTTGGTTTTGGAGTGTTTTTAATTATTCTTTCTCTCGTCTATTTCCCATTTGCATATAACTATATTAACTCTTTGGTTCATGAAAAATTTAATTTCTCAATTAATTACCTTATGAAAATAACCTTGGGTATTTTCATCATATGGGCAACATTAGCTGTTGGAGCTCTTGCAGAAGGTTATTATCCCGGCTTATGGTACTAAGTTTAATCTATTTGGGATTTTTCTAATAACAATTAATCAAATAATTTTTCATAAAAAAAGAGCCTACTGCTTTAAAACAGGGCTCTTTGAATAGTTCTCTATCTATAAAACTATATTTATATCTCTCTTTATAGTTAAACTATTTAGTTTCTAATTCTTATTTTCTTTTATTAGAGAGTTATTAAATTCTCATTGTTCTTTAAAATTTTAGTTAATGGTTCACCCCAATATTTCACTTCAATATCTAAAACTTTTAATTTTTGAGTTACATTCAACTCATCTGCACAAGCCTTACAGGCAGATATTTTAACACCATTATCTATTAATAACCTAATATGCTTTTGGATATCACTATTTTGTGCTACTAATTTTGCTGGTGAACCCCAAATTATTATCTCTACTTCATCCCACCAGTTGTTCTTCTTTCCATTTAAAGCATACATACTAATCATGTTTTTAAAAGTAATTTTATCATCACTTGTCCAAAGAATATAAAGCTTACCATTTTTTATAATTTTAATTACCTCCTTTAGATTCCATTTCAACCCCTAAGCCTTCTACAATCCGGTTCACATAATTAAAATAAGACACCACCTGATTAATATCTAAAATATCTTCATCCGAAAAACCAGCATCCTTTAATCTCTTCATATTTTCCTTCTCAACACTGGAAGGTCTTCTCGTAAGGTCTCTTGCATAATCAAGCATCAATTTTTCTCTTTTTGTTAACTTGTTGCTTGAATGATAACTATGTATAATCTCTTCTTTAAGTCCTTTTTCCTTACTTAATTTGTGGAGCGCCGCTCCATGGTGTTCAATTCAATAATGGCAATCATTAACGCCCGAAACCAAGACAGCAATCATTTCTCGTTTCTTTCTACTTATATTTGATTTGCCAAACATTATCTCTCTATAAAGATTATAGTGTGCTTCTAAAATGTCGGGTTTTATGGAATGAACCTTTAGAACATTGGCAACCTTTTGATTAGTGGGATTTGCCATTTTCTTATATATTTTTTTTAGTTTACCTTTAGCTTTGTCTTCTTCAATCATTTTTATCCATGCCATTTATAATCTCTCCTTTTATTTTTGGATTAATTATATCTTTAATACTTGTCTTTTCTAATTCTTTTAACATACTTTGATAGGATTTCTTAAACACATAATGTATCTTACAATTATCTTTTATCTCACAGTTTCTTTTATCGTCAACACATTCAAATATATTAATTCCATCTTCTGTGATTTTTACAATTTCAGAAAGTTTTATTTCAGCAGGTGGTTTACTTAATTGGTATCCTCCAGCCTTTCCTTCAGAAGATTTAACAATACCAGCATTTGACAATTTCTGCATCACTTTAGCTAAATATGTTCTTGATATATTCTGTTTCTCTGCTAAATCAGTAACACTAATCTCTTTTCCCGTTTTCGCCAATAGCATTAAAGAATGGATAGCATAGTCTGTTTTTAAAGATGTCTGCATTTTAACTTCCCTCATTCTTTTGGTTTCTTAAAATCGATCCTAATATTTTCCCTGCTTTGTGAAGCTCATAAATTCCTTTATTTTGTTCTGAAAAATCCTGTGGTAAATGCCACTCCTGTATTTTTTCAATAAATCCATGGTCTTTTACCACATTTCCAGCTGCACAATTTTCTCCATACCCACATGTATAACACTGAGAATAACCTTTTAACTGAATTTCATCCACTATCGCCATATGATTAGACTTCATGTATTTTGTAATCAATTCAGTTATTAAAGGATCCTCTTTACTGTCATCAACTCCAATAGCAATACCAAGGTTTCCGGCAAGTTTAAATGTCTCCCGGTGTCTAAAACAAAATGTGCGTTCCAGACAGGCGTGTGCTAATGCATTTAAGTTATTATAATAATTCGGTGCACCAAAGACAATTGCATCTGCTTTCAACATCTTTTCTCCAATTTCATTCCAGTCGTCCTTTTGTTTGCATGTGGCATCTTCAGCACAGTGAAGACAACCTATACAACCATTAATTTTTTTGTCTGACAATGATATGTAATGGTAATTTTCACCCGTGGCTTCCAGTAAAAATTTAACAGACTGTGAAGTTATTCCATCTGGTCGTCCACTTCCACTGATTCCTAAAATCACTGATGTGCCTCCTTTCATAACTCGGATATTTATTATCTTAGTTATTTTTATAATAGCACAGCTCTTAATGGATGTAAATGAATAAATAAATTATTCAACCTATTATAAAGTTCAATATTCTGCAAAAAATCTAATTATTTGACATTCACATCATATCAGAATACTTTTAGTTTTTTCTATTAATTCCAATATTTTTATATTATCTACCCTTTAAAACTTCTGTTTATTAATCTAGTTACACTTCTCTCCAGAAAGTTACACTTTGGCTTAATAAAGTGTAACCGTTCTAATCCCTTTTATATCAATAACTGCAGTATACCGGTTACAGAGTTACACTTCTAATAAGAAACTTTTATATTATTTTAATTTCTTAGCTAACTTTTTAAAAAGAAGTGTAACTTCGTAACCCAAACCCATAAGCCTTAGAGCGACAAGGTATTTCATGGTTACACTTATTTTTGAGAAGTGTAACCAAAGTGTAACCGCAAAAAAAGAGGGCCTCTGAATTTAGATGGCCCAAGGAGTTTCACGGTTACACTTCTTTTTTTATCTAATTTTTTAATGTAAATCCATAGTAGCATCTCTCAGATTTTCCATAAAGTTTAGTCACCTTAGACTTAAACCCCAGGGTTTTTATGCGGGAAGTAAATTTTCTTCTCTTTACTGGGCTTAAATTAGCTTCTTGGCAGTAGGCTTTATATTCATTATAAACATAGGAACATATTTCATATCCGTCCGGCTCTAATTCAGTATTCTCATCAATAAACGAAGCCACACTATCATTCTCTATTTCATATACTCTTTTAGCCTGAATAATGGAATTTGACTGAGTGAAGTTGCCGTTTCTTTTTAATCTTCTAAGCCCCTCAACCGCCCAGTTGAAAATCCCAGAAATCTCTCCTTTTAACTTAACTTCTAAATCAGGATCGAATTTGGGATCGCTTTTTTTAAATTCATTGGGGAATCTGATAATTTCAAACCTTCTGTACCAACCCTCACTATGGTCCCTGGACATGGGCAGCTCATTGGTGGAAAATATTAACCGGACAACTGGAATAAAGCTGAAAGGTGGACCATACTTATACTCTCCCCTAACTGATTCACCGGCTATAATAGTCTTTAAGATGCCTGTCTTCTTTAAGTAAGTAGGGTCAATGTCAGGACATATATTAACTAGCTTGTCCTGGATATTAACTGTCTCAAACTTATCTGTTAACCGGTGCAGTGGTATGTTAAAAAGGTTTTCTGTCCCAAATAAGGCTGCCAGGACATTAAGAAAGGTGCTCTTACCGTTACTGCCGCTGCCCACTAAGAAAAGGGCTTTATGAAAAGAAGTGTCCGGAATCAGACAGTAGCCGGCAAACTCCTGTAGAAACAGATGGGATTCCCTTTCGGGTATCCACTGCTTGAGGCTTTCAATCCACAAGGGACATTCCTTTTTAGGATCATATTTAACATTCAACTGAAACTGGCTGTAATAGTTTGGGTCATAGGGCAGTATTATTCCTTTTTGCCAGTCAAACATACCTTGAATGGTATTAATGTATACATTATAGGGATTAATGTTTACATTTTCGTGATAAATGTTTACATTAAAGAGGTTGAGGTTGACCTCATGTAGTACATAATTTTTTAAAGCTTCAAGAACCTCTTCTATATAATGTTTTTTATCCCACTTATTGTTATAGCTTAATAACTGATTTCTGATAATCTTTTTAACATATTTAGTATTAATAACCCGCCAGTAGCCCTTATTATCATAGTAATAAAAAACTTCCTTTTCAGCTACATATCGATAAAATTTGCCTTTTCTATTTTCTTTAATAATCAGATCCCTCGCTAAAGGGGTAGGAAGGAAGTCATTATTATTTATAATTATCTTTTTATTAAATTTTTCAGATTCATAGGGAAGACTTTTTTCAGCAAGGTCCAATAGTTCTTCTTTAGTCCCACTTTGTAACAGCCAATCAGTTACATCACCTTTTACACCTAAACCGGGTAGTGTTAATATTTTCAAACTCTGAACTTTATTATATAATTTTTCTGCAATATGTTCTGCATGATTTTTTCCAGGTAGGTCATTATCGGGAATTATTACGACATTACCTCCGATTAAGGTATTTGTATAGCTCTCCTTCCACTTGCCGGCTCCCAAAGCATTTGTGGTCGCTATAAGGCCCTTTTTCGTTAACAAGCCAGCGTCTTTTTCACCTTCTACAATAAAAATGGTTTCACCTGACTTGATGACTTTATTAAGGGCAGGTAAGTTGTATAAAACAAGCTTAGTATCCTCTAACCCCCATTCCCACTTTCCATTTGCAAATCTTTGCTGGGAAAAGCTTTTATCAGGCTTTCGGATTGTTTTATGAAGAGGAGCTCCCTCCAGGTCGGTATAGATATATTCTTTTTCTTCTTTTTCATAAAATAATTCTGAAAGCTGATAGCTGTCAGTATCAATACCATTCTTTTCTGCTAGATAATTGACTGCTGTAATAGGGTTATCAAAACCTTGGGTGGCCATTACTAAATCGATAACTGAACCACTTTTCTTACAGCGGTGGCAAAACCAGACTCCCTGCTCTCTATTAATACTGCAGGAAGGGTTGCGGTCAACATGGCCCGGCAGAAAACACCTTACCTGGACCTGCTCATCTCTGCTTATCACCTGGTAGCCGGTTTCATCTTCATAAACCTTTACAATATCAAGCTGGTTTTTTATCTCCTCGAAAATGTTATTGACCAACTCCAAATTAAACAACTACCTTTCGATTTAATTCCCAATCTTTATGGCTATTGATTCCTATCTCAATCCCTTTAAAAAAAGCTGTTTGTATTAACTGTTTTTCAGTATCCGGCCTCCCATTATAATTTAGATCAACATCATCCTTACTTATTCTATCTAACTCTAACCAACAAATTAAATTTTCTTTAGTTATATATCTATCTCCCTTGATTTCTAATGTGGGAAAATATGGTTTGTCCATTAAAGATTTTGCTTTTCTTCGTGAAAGATATAAAATTCTGGCCAGTTCTTTCTCCCCGATCAACAGTGGCATCTCTTTGTGCTTATAAAGAAATTCTCCACTCACATCTTTTTCAAGTTTACAAACCCCTATTATCCTTTCCCAGCTACCTTTAACCAAACATCTAACTAAATAAAATTTTAACTTCAGCAAAGATGATCTCTTCATATACTTCCCCCTTGGTTTAGAGAAATTCCCAGCCCCGAAGGGCTGGGTCCTATCAGTGTTAATGTTGTTTTCTTTTTTTGTATTCATTATAAAACATCTTTTTAAGCATAAAATCTAATACCTTCTCTTTGTAAGATAGATTTATATCCTGAATATATATTAAAATTATTGGCTTATTGTCAGAATCCTTAATAAGAACGACAGTTATTAATTTATTGTCTTCCAATTCTTTGATAGCTTTTAACATACTAAACTTAGTCTCTTTATAATTATTATCAGTATTAAATTCATCAAACAGTTCTTCCCCATATTCATCTATTAAATCTTTAAATTCTACATAACCACCTTTAATTTGTTCCTTATATTCATGATCATAATTTTCAATAAATAAATCTATTAAATAGATATATATCACCTGTGCCCCATGTGACAAGTCTTCATAATAGCCGCTTTTAAATATTATATCTCTGTACTCCTTTCTTAGATGTTCTTTATCTTGACCCGGTCTGACTTTGTTCATTTACATCTTCCTTTCCTAAGGTTTATTTCAAGCTTAGACAGACTAAATAACTTCATTGTCACCAACTCCATCCGCCATCCACCAGGCTAAAAACACATCCCTCGGTACACGCCAGCCTCTTATCTTCTTAGCACCAGGAATCTCGCCGCATTCTAACATTCTATAAACAGTCGCCTGACTGTAAACGGTTAGTTCGATTATATCTTTTACTTTTAAAGATATGGGATAACTATTTCTAACATCATCGATAAACCTTTCGATAATTTTATTATTATTATTAAAATTATTATCTACTTTTTCACAATTAATTTTTACCATTTGTTCACCCCCTTTGGTGGTTTTTTAGCCTACATGTTTTCAATATAGTATAGTATATATCTATATATATCTTTATATTATATATATTTGTTGTTTTTTTACAACATTTTTTATTTGTCTTATTACAAAGTTAAAATTTTATTTTTTTATTATTTACTATAAATGCTGTTATATTAGTCTTTTATACTCTAGACATATAGAATTATATCATAGTTTTTAAAAAATACAATGGTTATTTTTTAAATTATATGTTGCTTTTTTAAAACATTTCGTATATAATTAAGCTATAATTATAAAAAGGAGGAACTATTAGATGTCTGATATTAAAAAATTCAGTGAATTTTTAAGAGAAACATATGAAAAATCCAGTATTAATTCTATTAGAGAACTTGCTCGGAGGGCAGAAATGGATCATTCATATTTATCTTTAATCATAAAAGGGGAAAAACCCAAGCCACCATCCCCTGAAATAATTAATAAATTAGCAAAAGCATTGAATGTGGATTACAATAAAATGATGTTGATGGCTGGATATATTAAGCCAGAAATTAAAGAAAACTTTTATCATGAATTTTTATCTTTTTATAGTATGTTTAATGAAATAGATAATAAATTAAAAAAGTTAAATTTTGATTACATAAAAGCTATTGATAAAGCTATTGAAAAGAATGTTACACCTGAGGAGTTAATAAACTTAATTGAAGATTATTAAAAGAAATTTTATATAAATATAATGTGAAATCAAGAGGAGGTGAAGAAATGGCTCATATAAAAAAATTAGGAAAGGATAAGTATAAGGCTTTTGTAGAAGTTGGTAAAGAACCCTCGTCAGGAAAAAGGGAAAGACAAACTAAAGTATTTAAAAGAAAAAAAGATGCTGAAGTTTGGATAGGAAAAAAATTAGAAAATATAGAATCAGGTTCATTTATCAACCCATCTGACATAACAGTAGCTGAATATTTCTTAAATCGATGGTTAGAAAACCACAAAAAACCTTATGTAGCGATAACAACTTATGAAGGATATAAGTTTGCTATCACAAAACATCTTATTCCTGCTTTAGGAAAAGTTCGTTTACAAGATTTAAGACCAGATCATTTAGAAAGTTACTTTAATCAGAAAAGAAAAAATGGAAGGTTAGATAATAAAAAAGGCGGTCTATCAGAAAATTGTTTAAAAAAACATTATGTCATTATTAATTCAGGATTGAAAAAAGCATTAAAGTTGAAATTAATTAAATATAATCCTGCTCAGGCAATAGATTCCCCTCAACCAGAAAAATATAATGCTCCTGTAATGAAAGAAAAAGAATTTTTGAAATTAATTGATCTGATTAAAGAAGATTATTTCATGTATGTGTTCATCAAAACTGCTTTAAAAACTGGAATGAGAAGAAGTGAACTACTTGGATTAGAATGGAACGAAGTAGATTTTAAAAAAGGTTTTATTAAAGTGAGAAAAACTTTACTAAAAGTTAATGGAGGATCTATTCACTTAAATCAAACTAAAAATGAATCAAGCCGCAGAGAAATAAAAATGTCAAATGATCTTATCAAAACCTTAAGAGGTTTCAAAAAATGGCAAAATGAATTAAAATTATCATTAGGTCCTGAATATAATAACAGAAAAAACTTTGTGTTTTCAAGACCAGATGGTAATAATTTTAATCCGAGAACAATTAGCAGAAAATTTGAGGATTTGATAAAAAAAGCAAATCTTCCTTCTAAATATACTATTCATACATTACGCCATACTTTTGCCACAATAAACCTTAAAAACGGAGTTCCAGCAAAAGTTGTTCAGGATATGCTGGGTCACTCTAAAATATCAACCACTCTCGATATATATTCTCATACAGATTTAGAAATGCAGAAAACAGCTGTAGATAAACTTGATGAAATTTTTTAATGAAAATATTTTGGGCACCTTTTGGGCACTCGTAGTGCTCTTTTTTTATTATCCCCTAAAATACAAAAAACCACCTATCACCGTTATAACAACGATTATAGATGGTGGAGATAAGGGGATTCGAACCCCTGACCTCTTGACTGCCAGTCAAGCGCTCTCCCAG
>CAJXKY010000029.1 GCA_913055675.1 uncultured Halanaerobiales bacterium | reverse complement strand
CTCGAACACAGAAGTTAAGTCCTCCAGCGCCTATGGTACTGCAGGGGTAACCCTGTGGGAGAGTAGGTCACTGCCGGTGATTTTATTTCTATGTTAAATTTGTTGGGGTGTAGCCAAGCGGTAAGGCACTGGGTTTTGGTCTCAGTACGCGCAGGTTCGAATCCTGCCACCCCAGCCATGTGGGCCATTAGCTCAGTTGGTAGAGCACCTGACTTTTAATCAGGTTGTCGGAGGTTCGACTCCTCCATGGCTCACCATTTTATCGCGGGATGGAGCAATCTGGTAGCTCGTCAGGCTCATAACCTGAAGGTTGTCGGTTCGAATCCGGCTCCCGCAACCAATTTTTCTTAATCTTTTATTGAGTTTTATAGAATTTTCTATTATAATAGGATATGTATTATTATCTACGCGGGAGTAGCTCAGTTGGCTAGAGCATCAGCCTTCCAAGCTGAGGGTCGCGGGTTCGAGTCCCGTTTCCCGCTCCATATAATTAAATATATATGAGGTATTTTATTTTTAGGAATTTTTAAATGTATGGGTCTATAGCTCAGCTGGCTAGAGCATGTGGTTCATACCCACAGTGTCAGAGGTTCAAATCCTCTTAGACCCACCATTTTGGAGAGATACCCAAGTGGCTGAAGGGGCGGGTTTGCTAAACCTGTAGTAGGGTTATAATACCCTAGCGAGGGTTCGAATCCCTCTCTCTCCGCCATTATGCACAATATGCCCTCATCGTCTAGGGGTCTAGGATACCAGGTTTTCATCCTGGCGGCAGGGGTTCGAATCCCCTTGAGGGTACCATGGGCGAATAGCTCAGCTGGGAGAGCACCTGCCTTACAAGCAGGGGGTCACAGGTTCGAGCCCTGTTTCGCCCACCATTTATACGGAGGAGTAGCGAAGTGGTTGAACGCGCCGGCCTGTCACGCCGGAGATCGCGGGTTCAAATCCCGTCTCCTCCGCCATTTTATTATTAGTATATAATTTTTGTAAAAAATAGATATTGCCGATGTAGCTCAGGCGGTAGCAGCGCTTCCATGGTAAGGAAGAGGTCACCGGTTCGATTCCGGTCATCGGCTCCATTAGATACTGGGGGTATAGCTCAGCTGGGAGAGCGCTTGACTGGCAGTCAAGAGGTCAGGGGTTCGAATCCCCTTATCTCCACCATCTATAATCGTTGTTAAAACGGTGATAGGTGGATTTTTGTATTTAAGGGGTTAAAAATTATTGGAGTCTATTTGCTAGTCTAAAATTTTTTTACCTTTATCGATTTGTTTTAGAATAATCCTGTCATTACTTATAAAAATATAAATCTTTCCACATATTACTTCTTCCCATACTTTATAAAATCATTTATTCATATTTACTATCAATTCAATATTTCTGTCTCAATAATCTGTAAAATTAAAGAGAAAAATGGATATTATAATAAAGCTAAAGATCACTATTAAACATCGCAATTTTTATTATTCGTATCTTTTTATAAAGGATTATAATATATAAAAAACATTTAAAAAAACTGCAAAATATATTAAAATATAATTAGTATTAGAAATTAAAAGAACCTTTTTAGTTTTCTTCTTTTTTCTTATATTTTAAATTTTATTAATTTTCTCATACAAATTATTGTTGATGTGTAAGTAGGATTGTTAAAGAAAAGGAAGTGAATTAGCAATATGAAACTTAAAATAATTATTTTTTTTGCAGTTATTTTATGTATATTTTCTCTAACAGCACATGCTATTAGACCTGGGAGAATTTATTATGATAAACAGAATAATGTGTTTCAATATATTATAAGAGAAAATGACACTCTATATGATATTTCTCGTTTATTTAATATAGAGTTAGTGAAATTAAAGGATCTAAATAGTGAAATTCATCCTAGAAATTTAGAAATTGGTACTAAAGTTAATATAAGTATAAATGAAAACTTAAATTATCATATTGTGCAGTCTGGTGATAATATTTGGAAAATTAGTCAGAATACCAATTTAACTACACAAGATATCATAGCATACAATAAAATAAAAAATACTGATAAAATAATACCTGAGGAAGTATTATTAATTCCTCGTGTTATTAAAAGTAATAACAATATAAAAGTTATGGAATTTAATAAAATAAATGGAGGGATTTATGTTTCGGGAGTTGCAAGAGTTTTTGAAGCCACATTAAATTATACGTTTGAAACTGAATCTGGGAAAGTTTTAAAGGAAGGCTTCACTACAGCAGCAATTGGAGCTCCTCATTGGGGAAAATATGATTTTGAAGTTTGCCGTATACCAAATGAGGCTCAATATATTATTATTTTTACAAAAAGTGCTAGAGATGGTTCCAGACAAAATGAGATTAAATTAAAATTATAATAGTGGTTTTTACTTAAATATGATTAATACAATGATATTTAAAATAATACTTTTAAGCTTTTTTAGTAAAATTGGAATAGCGCAATATTAACTAAACTTTATTATTTACAGGATTATTATTCACATTTTTAAAAATAACAAATAATTTGTAGATCAAATCATTTGCAATTTAATATTGTTAATATTAAAATAGAGTGGAACGTTAAAAATCATGTTAAATTTAATAGGAGGGTATGTATTGAGAAAAGGAGATATTACTTGGTCGTTATTATTATTTAGTATAGTATTATTTTTAGCTGTACCTAATACACGAGGTCTATTTGAAGTGGCTACAAATTCACATCCATATTTAATGGGTTTTATAAAATTTGCGATTTTAGCAACCATGGGGGAATTTTTAACATTAAGAATTGTAAACAAGAAATGGGAAGTTCCCGCGGGTGTATATCATAGAATTTTTATTTGGGGTATATTAGGAATAGTTATTGTATTAGTTTTTGATTTATTTAACTCTGGAGTTGAAAGATTATTAACCAAAAATATGTTACCGGGTAGTAGTTCAGGTTTTGCCTTAGCATTTTTTACTAGCTTTTTAATGAATATGATTTTTGCACCCACAATGATGGCTTTTCACTCTATTACAGATGCTTATATAGATTTAAAGTTTGAAGAAAAAAAGCAAAAAGTTAATCTGAAAAAAGTTGTGGAGAAAGTTAGTTGGAGTCATTTTGTTTCCTTTGTTGTGTTAAAAACAATACCTCTTTTCTGGATTCCTGCTCATACTATTGTATTTTTACTTCCCCAAGAATATAGAATAATTACTGCAGCATTTTTATCAATGGCGTTAGGGGCAATATTAGCATTTGCTAGCAAAAAGGGAAGAATCAGTTAAGAGTTATTGTAAAATAGAATATTTATATTGATAAATTTATTCTGAGAATATATGTGGTCTGTAATGTGAAAACTATGTCATCATATGTTATAATATTCTTACAAATTTAGAGGGGGAATAAATATGCCAACAAAAGAAATCAATGGAGTTGAAATTTATTATGAATTAAATGGCAAAGGAGAAAATATTGCTTTTTTGAATGGTATAGCAATGCAAACAGCTTTATGGGAGGGCCAAGACAAACACTTTCAGAATAATTATCAAGTTCTACTCCATGATTTTCGAGGCCAGGGACAGTCTACATTAAAACCAAACAACTTTACATTTAAACAACATGCAGATGATTTTTATAAGTTATTAGAAGCATTAGAGATAGATGAAATACATGTAGTTGGGGTTTCATATGGTGCGGAAGTTGCTATGCAATTTGCATTACAATATCCAAAAAAGGTTTCTTCTTTAGTTCTAGGTACTGCTGTCAGTGAGATTCGACCTTTATTGCAAGCAAAAATAGAATCTTGGATAATGGCTGCTGAGACTTATAATGGTGAGTTGTTTTTTAAAGTAATGGCTCCCTATGTTTATTCTAACAGTTTTTATGAAAAAAAAGGAGAATGGTTAGAAAACAGGGCTCAACAATTTGGGAAAATTGTAACTAAAGAATGGTTAGATGCCTTTATAAGTCTTTCTAAAAATTTTTTAACCTTGGATATTACAAATCAACTATCTAATATAAAGGTTCCAACATTAGTAATTTCAGGAGAAGAAGATATTCTTAAACCACCCTATTATGGAAAGATAATTAAAAATGAAATTCCTAATTCAGAGTTTGAAGTAATAGATAATGCGGCTCATGGTCTTTTTGCAGAAAAACCAGTAAAATTTAATCAATTAGTAGGAGATTTTATAAAAAAACACATATAAGTAATATTATATTAAATTTAAATAACAGATAGTAAAAAAGTACATACAAATCATTAATCAAAGTTCTAATCCCTTTTGTCTGAGTAGGGCATCTGGGATTTTTTATTTAATGATCAAACTTGTAAAGTTTTATTCTTTTTAAGTGTTCTACTAGGTCTTTTTTTAAAATTAAACTTTAGAATAAATAAAAGCAAAAAATAGTTATAATTTAGTTGAAATAACTAAAGGTATAACTCATTTTTTCTTCAAATATAAGATATGATAGAAATTTAAATATGAACTTTATTTTAAGATTATATTTTTTAATTAAAATTCCAGGAATAATTTGCTTTATCTAAAATATATTATTAGAATGGTATAGATGTAGATAAATTATTAATTTTAATGAGATAAAAAAATCTGACTAAAACAAAAAGTAATGGTGAGAATTATGCATAATAAAGGGAAAAGTATAATAAAAACTTTAAAAGAATATAAAAAGAAATATTTACAGAAAGATCTTTCTTCTGGTATTTCTATAGCTGCCTTATCCGTACCTCAAAATATGGCATATGCTTTAATAGTAGGATTAAATCCAGTATATGGATTGACCACTTCAATTATATCCAAAATTATATCTACTATCACTGGTAGATCTAATTATATTATTGTAGGGCCTACTAATTTGATGGCAATGGCGATTGCAAGTAATTTAAGTTTTGTACAGGAAGAAAGTTATCTAGAAACTGTAATTTTATTAACCTTATTGGTAGGAGTTTTCCAAGTTATGGCAGGACTTTTTAAATTTGGGAAACTGGTCAAGTATGTTTCTCATCCAGTAATAGTGGGTCTAACAACTGGAGCTGCAATAATAATTGGGGTAGGCCAGTTGAAGAATTTTATAGGTATAAGTTTCGCTAGAACCTATAATATATATATAGAAATTTATCATTTAATAATAAATTTTAATGCAATAAATTATATGTCCATAGTATTAGGATTATTGACTATAATATTAATAATTATTGTTGAGAAAAGTCATTATAAAATACCTTCTTATCTCTTAGGGGTAATAGCGACGACAATCATTGTAATTATTTTTGGACTAAATAATCATGTTGAAGTTGTTGGAAGTTTAAATTTTAACCGCTTTAATATTAATTTACCGAACTTTAATCCTAAAATGATTATTAATTTGTCAACTAAGGGTTTGGCAGTAGCAATTGTTGGATTGATTCAAACTCTTGCAGTAGTAAAATCTATATCTAACCGTACAAATGAAGAACTGGATATTAACAAAGAATTTATAAGCCAAGGGTTAATGAATTGTGGTTTATCATTCTTTAATGGTTTTGCAAGTTCAGCATCTTTTACTAATACATTTGCAAATTATCAATCAGGAGCAAAAACCAGAATATCAGAATTAATTTCCGCATTATCAATTTTAGCATTTATTCTCTTTTTTAATTTCTTTATAAAGTTTATTCCTATTTCAGCACTGGCAGGACTAGTGTTAGTAGTAGCTTATAATATGATAGATATAGAAGAAATAAAAGAATTATTAAATGCTACTAGAGCTGATACTTTAATTTTTATATCAACTTTTATAGCCACAATAAGTTCTCCCCGTATTGAGTATGCTGTTTATTTCGGAGTGTTTTTATCGATAATTTCTGTTGTTAGAGATAGTTCAGAGGCAAGTGTGGGACATCTAAAATATGATGAAGATTCATATACAAAAATAGTAGAAACTGATCCTGAAGATATAGAAGAGGATGAATATATTATATTAGATTTAGTAGGAGATTTTACCTTCAGTGCAGCAGATAGTTTCAAATATCAATTAGAAGATATATCAGAGGCAGCTGAAGGATATATTATAAGGGTTCGTAATATAGATAATATGGATATTACTTCTATAAACGAGTTGAAAAAATTCATTAAAACGGTTCAATCTAGAGAAGGTGAAGTATTAATTTCAGGACTAAATGACAGAAAATATGATATCTTAAAGAAATTAGGAATAATCCAATTAGTAGGAGAGGAAAAAATATTTTTTGAAAATGATAAAATACTTTCCTCTACTCTAGATGCAGTTGAACAGGCAGAAAAAGATAATGATGACGATCCTAAATAATTTGTTTTTTAGTTATATGAATAGGGAATCTGCGTGGGATTGACCCGCAGAGCGTTAAGTAAGCTGATATAGGAAAATTCCAATTATCATGAATGTTAAACCTAAAATTTGCGTCCAGGAAAAATGGATTACATGTTCGCCAAAAATACCAAAATAGTTAATCAAAGCATTTGCAAGAATTTGGGTAACTATTAATATAGTAATAGAATAACTAGCACCCAAAGCAGTAATTCCTCTCATGACACTAAATACTATTATTACTCCTAATATACCACCAATTAAATAATAAGGATTTACGTTTTTTATATTAGCAAAAGTAACTTTATTAACTGCAATTAAGATAACTAAAGCTAAAATGAATCCCGAACCATGGACAAGTACATTTGTATGCCATAAACCAATATGTTCACTGGCTCTAGTATTAAAGATTCCTTGTAGCGAGACCATAATTCCGGCTATAATAGAAAAGATGACTCCTTGTATCATTTCATACTCCTCCTTGTAAAAATTTATAATATAAAAACTAAATCATTGATTAAATTTACCAGACGGCGATATGGCTGTCTGTTCTTTTTTCTGTACCTCCAATATAGATTCCTTTTTCGTTATTTCTAAGAATAATCTGTCCTCTACCAAAACTACTTGAATCTAATTGAAGTTTTATTTCATGACCTTTTCTGGTAAGTTCTTTGGCAATATGAGTTGGAAAATCTGATTCTACTAAAATTTCCTTGTTTTTAATCCACTGCCAACGAGGTGCGTCTAAAGCTGCTTGTGGATTTAATGCAAAATCAATTAGGTTCATTAAGACTTGGATATGTCCTTGGGGCTGCATATAACCTCCCATTACTCCAAAAGGACCTATAGGTTTGTTGTTTTTAGTTAGGAAACCTGGAATAATTGTATGGTATGGTTTCTTATTGTGGGCCAGACTATTATGATCTTGTTTGTTTAAAGAAAAACTATGACCTCTATTTTGTAAAGCAATTCCAGTATTGGGCACTACCAGACCAGACCCAAAGCCCATATAATTACTTTGAATAAATGAAACCATATTACCTTCTTGATCAGCTGTTGAAAGATAAACAGTGCCGCTTTTAGTAAGTTTACCAGGTTTGGGATTTAAAGCTTGATTTTTTATTAAATCCCTTCTACTATCAGCATAATTTTTTGAAAGTAGTTTTTCAATACTAACTTCCATATTTTTGGGATCGGTAATATATTTTTTCCCGTCTATAAAGGCTAGTTTTAAGGCCTCAATTTGTTTATGGTAGGTTTCAACTCTTTCCTTATATTTAAAATCAAAACCTTCCAAAATATTTAAAGCCATAAGGGCTACTATTCCCTGACCATTAGGTGGCAATTCCCATACATCGTAATTTCTATATTTGACACTAATTGGTTCTATCCATTCCGGAGAGTAAGAACTTAAATCATCTTTTCTTAAAAAACCATCATATTTTTTTGAAAAACGATCTATCTTTTCTGCTAGTTCTCCTTTATAAAAAGTTTCTCCTTTTGTTTTCGCTATTTTTTGTAAAGTATCTGCATGATCCTTTGATTTCCATACATCACCACTTTGGGGCGGTTTTCCATCAATAGTAAAGGTTTTAAACCAATTTAAAAACTGTTCTTGGGTAAGTGTATTTTTAAATTTATTATAAGCTTTTTTCCAATTTTTACTTAAAATTGGCGAGACCGGATAACCTTCTTTTGCATAATAAATAGCAGGTTCCAGTACTTCTTTTAAACTTAAATTACCAAATCTTTCTGAAAGTGCAACCCAAGCTGAAGGTGCTCCTGGAACAGTTACAGGTAACCAGCCTCTTTTAGGCATCTTTTTAAAACCGCGTTCCTTCACCTTGTTTATTGAAATATTTTTTGGTGAAGGACCGCTTGCATTTAATCCATACATTTTATTTTTTATCCAAACAATAGCAAAAGCATCTCCACCTATTCCATTAGAGGTTGGTTCAACAACAGTTAAACAAGCAGCAGTTGCTATTGCTGCATCAACTGCATTCCCCCCTTTTTTTAAAATATCTAAACCAGTCTGAGCAGCAAGAGGTTGTGAAGTTGCAACCATACCATTTTGAGAAAACTTAGTCATTTGTCTTGAAGGATAGGGGTAATTTAAATAATCGTGATCCATTGTTTTCAACTCCAATTAAAAGTTTTTAAATATATATAAAATGGATAATTAATGAAACTAAACCAACAATTAAACCAATACTGAGAGTATAACCGATACATCTTTTTATAATTTGACCTTCTTTATTCCAAATACCCACAACTGAAGTACCTAATAAAATTTTAGCTGGTGCTATTGCTGAACCTAAAGATCCTCCTAAAGATTGTGTGGAAGAAACCATAACTGGTGATAGATCTAATAGGCCAGCAGTGTTTAATTGAAATGCTCCAAAAAGCACATTAGAACTAGTGTTACTACCGGTTAGAAAAGCACCTAAAATACCTATAAAAGGTGAAAAAAGAGGAAATAAATTCCCACTGAATTCTGCCATACCTTTGGCAAATATATATATCATGCCTGAATTGTTCATAATCAATGCCATAATCATAAGTATTAATACTGTGGTTACTGAAGATTTAGCTTTATTATATGTATTTGTGATTATGTTTTTAAATTTCTGGTATGATAAATAATTATTTTTAATATATATGTATAATCCTATTACAGAGGATAATCCTAAAAAGAAAATAGGATGAGAAAACAGTTTAATAGGGGAATAGGATTTTTCAGGTGAAACTTGATAACCTAAATTTGTTGTAAACCCTTGAAAAGAAAAATCGATCTGTAATTGTGGTAAAAGGTTTTTGATTAAAGGGATTTGAAATAACAGAACTGAGCCAATAAGTACTGCATATGGCAATAAAGCATTTCCGATGGGCATCTGATTAGTTTTAATATTTTTAATATCTTTAAAAGTTAAATTTGTCTTTTTAAAGAGAACAAGTAGTAAAGAAACAGTACCTACTATACCTCCCGTTAATGCCCCTATGTGGGCAAAACCTCCAGCTGCAGCAGCTAGTTGAGCTGATCCTATCAATAGGCTGACTGGAAAGATGTATAATAAATTATCTTTGACTGCCTTTAAACCACCATAAATATGGGCGACAGCTATTCCGGTTGCTATTATAGGTATATAGAAAAATAGAGCTAATGTAATGCCGAGTTTAATGGGCTCTAAATCAGTAACTAATTGGAGTGCAAAAAAGGAAGAACCCATCGAACCAAAACTAATAGCCCAAGAATGTCCTACTAATACAGCTGTAATAGATTTTAGTGGTTCATAACCTGTACCTATTAATAGAGCACCAACAATTGCTATTGGAACCCCAAAACCTGTTACTCCTTGAATAAATCCTGAAAAAGCCCAGCTTAAAAGTATAAATTGAATAGCTCTATCACCATCTATATTTTTCATAAAATCTTTAATGGAATTAAATCCTCCAGCAATATCTACTATGTTATAGAGAAAGACAGCACCGACAATAATTAAAATAACATAAAGGCTTAATGAAGCTCCTTTTTGAATAGCAATCCATAAATAATTAAATTGAAATTCATATATAAAAATAGATAATAAAATAGTGGTCCCTAAACTAATTAAAGCAGCTTGCCTAGAGTTCATTTTTATATAAGACATTAAAAACAAAAGTATTATTATTGGTAAAAATGCAGTAATCCATAAAAGTAAATTAAATTCCATCGACTATTCCCCCTGAATTTATCCTAATCATCTAGATGATATTATATCCTATTACCCATAATACCAAAAATTGCTTTTCATTTCTATGGTTTTAGAAAAATAATAATATTTTAGTCTCAAAAAACAATATTAATTTTTAGAGGAAAAACTTTTTTCTTATATAATAATATAATAACTATCGAGGTACTTTTTATCATTAAAGGTTTATATATAGTTTCTACTGAGGGCAAGACAAAAACTTTAGTAAAAGTATTCTTTAAAGATCAAGTTCAAAAATAGGGAGTGAAACAGATATGACAGATAAAAAGTTAAAAATTGGTATTATTGGCTGTGGGGATATAGCGAATGAAAAACATATGCCTTCCCTTAAAAAACTTTCAGATATTTGTGAAATGACTGCATTTTGTGATATAAAGATTGACAGAGCCCAAAAAGCTGCAGAAGAATTTGGAGTTAATAACTCTAATACATACATAGATTATCAAGATCTATTAAAAGATGATTCTATTGATATAGTTCACATCTTAACTCCCAATGTATCTCATAGTCCAATAGCAATTTCTGCTTTTAAGGCTGGTAAACATGTTATGTGTGAAAAACCGATGGCTCATAATAAAGAAGCTGCAGAAAAAATGATGAAAGCCTGGGAAAGGACAGATAAAAAATTTACAATAGGTTATCAAAATAGATTTAGGGAAGAAGTTCGAGAGTTAAAAAAACGATGTAAATCTGGGAAATTAGGTGAAATATACTTTGCTAAGGCTCACGCAGTTCGCAGAAGAGCTGTTCCAACCTGGGGTGTGTTTTTAAAAAAGGACAAACAAGGGGGAGGAGCATTAATAGATATTGGTTCTCATGCTTTGGATTTAACATTATGGCTTATGAATAACTATAAACCAGCTAGTGTTTGCGGTTCTGTATTTCATAAAATGAAAAATAAAACAGAGGGTAATCTTTTTGGGAGCTGGAAACCAGCCAATTTTGAAGTGGAAGATTCAGCTTTTGGGTTTATAAAAATGGAAAATGGAGCTACAATATTTTTAGAATCTGCCTGGGTTTTAAATACCTCTGAGCCTAAAGAAGCTTCTACAACTTTGTTTGGTACTAAGTCAGGGGCAGAAATAAGCTCTAGTTTAAGTAGAAAACAAACTGAATTAATCTATAATTATATTGAAGAAGGAAAATATATTGAAGAAAGAATTGAAAATATCAAAAAAGAAGGACCTAAAATTAAAGAAAAAAAAGATTTAGGTTATCTAGAAGCAGAATCTTGGTTGGATTCAATAATTAATAATAATCAACCTGTAGTTAAACCGAGAGAAGCTTTTATAGTAACCAAAATATTGGACGCAATCTATAAATCAGATAAAAATGAAAAAGAAATTAAATTGAAATAAATAGAGGATTTTTAAAAAACATATAAAAAAGAATAGAAAAGAGGTGATGTATTTGGATGAAAATTTATTAGGATCTACATATGGAATTTTATCGGCAGTTGGTTTTGGTACAGTTCCCATTTTGGCTTTGTTTGCTTATGATGGTGGAATAGATGTATATACTTTACTTTTTCTAAGATTTAGTTTAGCGGCAATACTTTTATTTACGTATATATATCTCACTAATAAAAAATTCATACTCAACATGAAACAAATTATTAAAATATTTATTATGGGTGGGATTTTTTATTCAGTTTTTAGTTTCTGTTATTTTTCAGCGATTAGATATATACCAGCTTCTTTAGCTGTCTTAATTTTTTATACTTATCCTTTTATCATTGCTATAATATCATTTTTTATGGGGATGAAGTTAACAAAAAAAGTAGTAGGAGCTATAATTGTTTCATTTATAGGGTTGAACTTTGTACTGGGCCAGACTGATGGCAATGTAGTAATGATAGGTTTAATTTTTGCTTTTGGTGCCGCAGTATTTTATTCAGTATATACCTTATATGGGGATTATATTTTAAAAGACGTTCCTTTGCTTACTACAATAGCTATGGTATGTCTATTTGCGGCGTTTTCATTTTTAATAGTAGGAATGGTGACAAATAATATTCAATTTTCATTTACACATTGGACCTGGTTTCCAATTGTAGGTATTTCAGTAGTATCTATGTTAGGGTTTCTAGCATTTTTTCAAGGAATAAAACTTACAAGTCCGACTTCTGTTTCTGTGCTAAGTATGATAGAACCCGTTGTAACTATTGTATTATCTATAATCTTTTTCAACGATATATTAAATTATCTTCAATTTTTGGGTGCAATTTTAGTACTTGGCGGCTCAGTTTTAGTGGTGCTCAGTGTGAAAGAAAGAAAAAAAGTAAGATAAAAATATTATGAGAAAAAATTCTCAAAAAAGGCATAACAGTGTTGAGAGTTCTTCGTACAATTCAACCCACATTTTTAACTTTCTGAAAATTATAATTATTTAATAAATTAAAAAGGATTTATTAATTTTGCATTGAATAAATTATATAGTATACATTGTCGACAATCGACAAAGATAATTAAATTGTTAAATATTTTTGTGGGTGGTGATAAATTAGTTCAGTGATATTAATTTGTTTCTCGTATTTTAAACATAATTTATAAGGAGGTATTGCATTGGCTAAAAAGAAAAGTATTTTGGATTTTTATGAAATGAAAGAAAACGATGAAAAAGTTGCCTGGATTACAGCATATGATTTTCCAACAGCCCAGTTTGCTGAAAAAGCAGGAATGGATATGATTTTAGTAGGAGATTCTCTTGGAATGGTAGTCAAGGGATATAAAGGTACAGTTCCGGTTACTATGGAAGACTGCATTGCTCATAGTCAGGATGTGAGAAGAGGTGCTCCCAATACATTTTGTATAGGAGATATGCCTTTTGGATCTTATCAAGTTTCAGATGAAAAGGCAGTAGAAAATGCAGCTAGATTTTTAAAAGAAGCAGATATGGATGCAATTAAATTAGAGGGTGGCAGAAGAGTTTCAAGTAAGATTGAAGCAATTAGTGATGCTGGTATAGTTGTATTTGGTCATATCGGCTTAACCCCTCAAAGTTCTGGTCAACTGGGTGGATTTAAAGCTCAGGGATTAACTGTAGATAGTGCACGTGATTTAATAAAAGATGCTGTTTCAGTACAAGAATCAGGAGCTCAAGCTATATTATTGGAAGCAGTTCCACCTGAAGTTACAGAATTTATTACTAAAAAATTAGATATACCAGTTTATTCAATTGGAGCAGGTTTACCTTGTGATGGACAATTATTAATTTGCGGCGATATGTTAGGAATGTTCCAAGCCTTTACACCTAAATTTGTAAAGCAGTATGCAAATGTTGCAGAAATAGAAATTAAAGCTTTTGAAGAATATATTGAAGACGTTAAAGAAGGTAAATTCCCAACAGATGATCATGTATACCATGCAAAAGATAGTAAAGAAGAATTTGATAAATTGTTTGCTGAATTCGAATAAATAGGAGGAATAAAGAATGGCATTTAAGGATATTAAAAAATACTTAGAAAAAGAAACCCCATTTTCACTAAGAGAGAGATTTGATTTACCGGATTCCGATTTGAGATTTGATGGTGGTGCTCACTGCCGTATAGAAATTTCAGGAATTGAATCTGTTTCAAATCTTAAAGCAATGGTTAAAGAGGCAGAAAAAAGAAATGTAACAATCCATAGAGTAATTTCTTTAGTAAAAGGAGCAACACTTTTAGATGATGCTGAACTTAAAGAATTTGCTGCTGTAGGTGCAGAACACGATTTAGAATTATTAGTCAATCCTTCTGCAAATAGAGGTTGGGATCAAGGTAGACAGTATGTAACCGAAGAAGGTTATGTATCTGGGATGAGACTTAGAGGACACGATATGGTATATAATTATTTACGTGAAGTGCAGCGTTGTATTGATGCCGGTATTCGCGGATTTTTAGTAACTGATGAAGGTATGCTTAATTTATTAAACGGTTTAAGAGAAGAAGGAATAATTCCAAAGGACATTAAATTTAAAGTATCTGTCTTTGCTGGTCATGGAACTGCTTTTGGTGGAAAATTATTGCAGGATTTAGGAGCAGATAGTTTTAATCCTTTAGCAGATATGACTTTACCGATGTTATCTTCAATAAGACAGGGTGGTGTTGATATCCCACTTGATGTTTATATGAGTTTAGTAGAATCAATGGGTGGATTCCAACGTTATCATGAATCTGCTGAAATAGCTAGAATAGCAGCTCCTGTTTACTTCAAAATTGAACCAGGCCCATCTGAAGCAGAACTATATAATACCTGGGCAGATGCAAGAAATCCTGATTTTGGTGATAATTTAGCAAGAGAAAGAGTGAAGTTAGCTCAAATTATTTTAGAATGGTTAGACCGTTCTGAACATGATTTAGTAACTAATGATTATAAGGAAGATCTTTCAATACCACAAGTGTAAGGTAAATAGACACCAGCTGTTATATAACGGGTGGTGTCTATTAATAAACTATAATTTTTAGAAAATTCTATAAAATATTTATTCAATTAGTAAAGATCAAACTGACTATATGGAGGTAGAAATAAATGGATAATGTTTTTAATTCTGCATTAGATTCTTTAAATAAGGCTGGAAAGCTGGCAGGTATAGATCCCAATGTAATGGATTTACTTTCAAGACCAAAAAGAATAATTGATTTTTCAATTCCTTTAAAAATGGACGATGGGAGTTTCAGATTATTTGAAGCATATCGGGTTCATTATAATGATGCATTAGGTCCTACAAGAGATGGAACTAGATTTGTTCCTAATCTACATATAGATGAGGTTAAAGCACTTGCCTTATTTATGACCATTAAACATGCTGTCTCCGATGTTCCAGCTGGAGGTGGCAAGGGGGGTATTAAAGTAGATCCTTCCGAACTAAGTGATTGGGAGTTAGAAAGATTGACTAGAGGTTTTATAAGAGGTTTAAAACCAAAAGGACCTAAGATTGATATTCCAGGAGCAGACATTGGAACTGACTATCGTACTCAGTCCTGGATGCTTGATGAATATGAACAAATCACCGGTGAACATAATCCACCTGCCATCAATGATAAACCAAATATTATGGGAGGTACAGTTGGAAGTGCTGAAGCAACTGGTTTAGGAATCTTTTATGTTACTCAAGAAGCTTGTAAAGATAATAATATTGATTTAAAAGAAGAAGAAGTTGTAATTCAAGGTTTTGGACAGGTAGGGGCAACTATAGCTCGTTACTTATATGATTTAGGAGCAACTATCACAGCTGTCAGTGATATTAGTGGCGGTTTTTATAATAAAAAAGGCCTTGATATTCCAGAAATGCAGAAATATGTAGAAAAGAATCAAAATTTAGAAGGATACAAAAATGCAGAAAGTATTAGTAATGAAGAACTGCTTGAATTAGAGTGTGGATTACTAATTCCTGCGGCAGTGCAAAATGTAATAAACAAGGATAATGCTGGCAATATTAATACCAAGATGATTATAGAGGCTGCAAATGGTCCTATTACACCTGATGCAGAAAACATTCTTAAGGAAAATGGTATTAAAGTTATCCCAGATGTTGTAGCAAATGCCGGAGGCGCAATTGTATGTCATTATGAAAGAATTCAGGGTATTACAGATGATTATTGGGATTTAGAAAAGGTCGAAAAAAGATTGAATAAACAGATTCTCAATGCATATGTTAATGCTCGTGATACAGCCGCAGAATTTGATACAACAACTCGACTTGGTGCTTGGATAGTAGCCCTAAGAAAAGTTGCACAAGCTGTAAAAATGCGCGGTTGGGTCTAAATTAAAAAGGGAAGGGGTAATAATTTGTTATTTAGCGAAAAGGAATATAAAAAGAGAGTTGAAAAAACGAAAAAGAGAATGCAGGAGAAGGGTATTGATGTAATGATGTCTTCCCATCCTGCTAACATGAATTATTTAACCGGGTATGATGGGTGGTCCTTTTATGTACATCAATGTGTATTAGTTTCTTTAGACCAAGAAGAACCAGTCTGGATAGGGAGAAACATGGATGCTAATGCAGCTAAGGTTACTACATATCTTAAACCTGATAATATTAGAAACTATGCTGATGACTATGTTCATTCTCCTATTGGTAAACATCCGGTTGATTTTATAGCAGATGTTATTGAAGAAAAAGGCTGGGGAGATAAGAATATTGGTTTAGAAATGGATCAATTCTATTTCACTCATAAAACATATCAAATACTAAACAAAAGATTTCCTAATGCTAGCTTTATAGATGCAGATCTTTTAGTGGCAATGGTTAGACAGATAAAATCAGACCCAGAGATTGAAATGATGAAAAAAGCAGGAAAAATTGCAGAAAAAGTTATGCAAACCGGCATTGACCAACTAGAAGTAGGAAAAAGAGAATGTGATGTAGCTGCAGAAATTTCCAAAGCTCAAATTTCTGGTACAGATGAAATTGGCGGAGATTATCCAGCAATAGTACCACTTATGCCTGCTGGTGATGGAATAGATGCTCCACATCTAACTTGGTCAGAAAGAAAATATAAAAAGAATGAGCCAGTTATATTAGAATTATCTGGTTGTTATAATAGATACCATGCTCCAATTGCAAGAACAGTATATTTAGGAGAACCGCCAAAAAGAATGCAAGAAATTACAAATTTTGTAGTTGAAGGATTAGAAGAGACCCTCGATTTTATAAAACCAGGTGTAACTTGTGAAGCAGTTGAAGAAAAATGGAGAAAATCTATAGCAAAAGGTAATCTTGTAGATGCTTCAAGATTAGGATATTCATTTGGACTCAATTATCCACCTGATTGGGGAGAACAAACTGCTAGCATGAGACCACATGATAAAACTGTATTAAAGAAAAATATGACATTTCATTTGATACCAATTATTTGGCAAGATGAAATTGGATTTGAGATGAGTTCTGCTATTAGAATTACTGAAGATGGATGTGAAGAACTTTATAACTTCCCTCACAAATTATTTAGTAAATAATACTAAAGTAAAAGTTTTTAAGCTGATATTATATGAGATGCAGGAATGAAACCCGTTGTAAAGAAAGTAAAAATTAAGGGAATTATAAAAACATTAAAATATATAGAATTTATATCAGCTTAAATGGAGGGTTAAAGATGAATTTAGAAAGTAGGTTTTCTCATAAAAGTCTAAAAAGTGAAGTGGTTGATTATCTAAAGGAACAGATATTTTTAGAAAACTATGTGGGTGGAGACAGAATAGTTGAAACTAATGTAGCAGAGGAATTAGATATTAGCAGAGCTCCTGTTAGAGAAGCCATCAAAGAATTAGAGAGTCAGGGTTTAGTTGAAAATGTTCCTCGTAAAGGGACATTTGTGGTAGAGTTTGATCAAGATGAGATTCAGGAACTTTTTGATATTAGAGTTATGCTTGAAGAAAGAGTATTTAAAATATTAATTGAAGAAGATTTATTAAATGAAGAGGATTATGAATATTTAGAAGAACTCGTAGAAGAAATGGTAAAAATTGCGGAAAGTGATAAAGATAAAAATGAAAAAATCATGCTAGTAAATAAAAGAGATATGAAATTTCATAGTTATCTTTGGAGTAAATCTAATAGTAAATGGACCAATAGAATACTTACCACCTTATATTATCAACTACAACTGGCAATGATTATAGATGCAAAAAAGGAAGAAAACCTTAAAGAAGCTAGTTTAAAACACAAAGATATTCTTAGATGCTTAAAAGAAAATAGTGTAAAAAAGACTAAGGAAGCAGTTATAGATCACATCAAGACCTTGTCAGAGGTGGTGTAAGAAAATTAAAAATATTTTCTATAGTCGACAATTGACAATCTACAATATAATTCTTGAAAGATTTATAGATAAAAACATTGGAGGTTTATAGAATGAAAAAAGAGGAGATTTATACGAAAAAGGCCCCTGAACCAGGTAATTATTCTCAAGCAGTCAAATATAATGGTTTAATCTTTGTCTCGGGTCAAACTGCTGATGATGTAGAAACAGGTAAACCTGTCTATGGTTCAGTAGCAGAACAGACAAAATTAATACTTACAAATATTAAAAACATTTTAGAAGAAGCTGGTTCAGGTATGAATAAGGTATTAAAAGTAAATGTATATATATCTGATATGGATGATAAAAAAGAAATGGATAAAGTATATGCAGAGTTTTTTGATCAAGAGATTCCACCGGCTCGAATAGCAATGGCTGTTAAAGGTCTGGATGCAGGCCTTGATGTAGAAATAGATGTAATAGCCTATGAATAATTTATAAAGTTCAAGGGGAGGTTATATTGATGAGTAAAGATATTAAAATGGCAGATATTTTCGAAGCAAAAAATTTAATCTATTCGATTGCAAGAGAAACTCCCTTATATAAAGCACAACACTTATCAAAAACAACCAATTCTGATATATATTATAAGTTAGAATTTTTACAGGACACCAGAAGTTTTAAGGTTAGAGGAGCAGCTAATTTTGCCATGCATCTAAACAAAGAGAAATTAAAAAGTGGTTTAACTACCTATTCAACTGGAAACCATGGCCGGGCTACTGCTCATGTAGCTCAAAAATTAGGTACCGATGCAAAGATTTGCCTCTCAAAAAATGTACCGCAAAATAAAATTGAAGGAATTAAAAATTCTGGTGGAGATGTAGTAGTTTATGGTAACAGTCAGGATGAAGCTCAAGAAAAGGCAAATCAACTTTCCCAAAGTGAAAATAGAGCTGTAGTGCCTCCCTTTGATCATAAACATATTATATGTGGACAAGGAACTATCGGGTTAGAGGTAATAGAAAAGATACCTAAACTCGATAATATACTTGTTCCTCTAAGTGGAGGGGGATTAATTAGTGGTATAGCTTATGCTGTAAAATCTATAAATCCCGATTGTAAGGTTTATGGTATTTGTATGGAAAATGGGGCAGCAATGTATGAAAGTCTAAAAAAGGGAGAACCAATCCAAATTGAAGAAGCTGATACTTTAGCAGATAGTTTACAAGGTGGCATATTGCTTGATAATAAATATACATTTGAAATGGTTAAAAACTATGTTGATGAGATTGTATTAGTCTCAGAAGAAGAGATCAAAAAGGGAATGATACATGCATTTTATGAGGATCATTTTATCTTAGAAGGAGCAGCAGCTGTTGGTATAGCTGCGATACTTACAGATAAGATTGATGTTTCTAAACAAAAAACTGCAGTTATTTTATCAGGGACTAATATTTCAAATGAAAAATTTGTCTCAATTATTAAAAAATAATTAGGGAGGATTAATAAGTTTATGTCAGTAATCATGGACCCTTTGGTTGCATTTGCTGGATGGATGTGGGGATGGCCTTTAGTTGGAATTTTAACAGTTGTTTCAATAATTTATTCAATTGGTTTAAAGTTTGTTCAATTTAAAAGATTTGGCTTTATAATGAAAAACACATTTGGAAAAATATTTACTACTGAATCTACAGGTGAAGGTACTTTAACACCGATTCAGGCTGTTTCTTCTGCATTGGCTGGTACATTAGGTACAGGAAACATAGCTGGTGTGGGTGTAGCGGTTGGACTTGGTGGACCAGGAGCAGTTTTTTGGATGTGGATAGTAGCATTACTGGCAGCAATAGTAAAATATGCTGAAATAGTACTTGGAATTTTCTATAGAGAAAAAGATTCTGCGGGAGTTTATCGCGGTGGATTCATGTATGTAGTTACAAATGGATTAGGAAGTGGTTGGAAATGGTTAGCAATGTTTTGGAGTTTCCTCTTCTTTATTCAGTTTACCATAGGAGGAGCTGTACAATCTAATGCTCTTGCTGATGTTTTAAATTTATCATTTGGATGGAATAACTTGATTGTAGGAATAGTTGTGGCAATCTTAGCAGGAATAGTAATAATTGGTGGTATTAAAAGAATAGGTAAAGTAGCTGAAAGAATTGTACCTATAATGGCTGTAATATATTTTGTAGGAGCCTTAGTTATTCTAATCACTCATTATAATGTAATTCCTCAAGCTATAAGTCAAATTGTATCGTCGGCTTTCAATGGAATGGCAGCTACAGGAGGTTTTGCAGGTGCTTCTGTAATGATGGTTATCCGTCACGGTTTTTCTAGAGGTGTATTTTCTAATGAAGCTGGTATGGGTACATCTCCAATGGCTCATGCAACTGCACAAACTGACCATCCTGCTCGCCAAGGAATCTGGGGAATATTTGAAGTATTCGTAGACACAATTGTAATGTGTACAATGACAGCTTTAGTCATAATGGTTACTGGAACATTAACAAGTGGAGAAGTTGGGGCAAGTCTTACAGCCCTCTCATTTGGTCAAGGTCTTCCAGGGCCAGGTGATTTAATAGTAACATTGTCTACAGCATTTTTTGCTTATACCACTATCTTAGTAGCAGAATATTATGCTGAAACAGGAGCTCAATATGTATTTGGAGATAAAATTATTAAGCCCTTTAGATATGTATTTATTATTGGTTTAGTTGTTGGTGCAGTAGGAGGCTTAAAACAGGTATGGGGTCTATTCGACTTATTCATGGCCTTAACTGTAGCAATAAATGCTATTATAATCACCTACTTTATTGGTGATGTCAAAAGGCTTACTAAAGAGTTCTTTGGTAGTGATGGGCAATTAGCTGATGACTTGAGCAATAGTTTCAATAGTGATACTAATTAATTAATGGTTAAAATATATGGTATGGGGTTTAAAATTTAAAATATTTTAAAGATTCAAAAAACCCCATACCAATTTAATAACTGGAGTGAGTGATGATGAGTTTGAATAAAGAGTTGGTTAAGAAAATAAATAAAAAAGCAGAAGAAATTGAAGAAAAAATAATAAATATAAGAAGAAAAATTCATCAGAATCCAGAACTGGGTTTAGCAGAACATAAAACCAGTAAACTTATTAAAAAGGAATTACAAAAACTAGAGATACCTGTAAAAGATAATTTATATAACAGAGATGATATAAAAGAAGAATTAGATAAATTAGGGGAAAAAATTCAAGACGATCATGGTTCAACAGGACTTGTTGGTATTTTGGAAGGTGCAAAAAAAGGGGAAACAGTTTTATTGAGAGCGGATATGGATGCTTTGAAAGTAACTGAAAGTAATGATCAAAACCACGTTCCAAATAAACATAATTTCCGTTCAAAAAACGAGGGTAAAATGCACGCTTGTGGTCATGATGCTCATATAGCTATGTTACTAGGAGCAGCTCACGTATTAAGTGAATATAAAGATGAAATAAGGGGCAGAATAATATTTCTCTTCCAACCTGATGAAGAAAGAGGTTGTGGAGCTAAGCTAATGAAAAAATCAGAGATATTAAAAGAAGTTGATGCTGTATTTGGCATCCATGTATGGTCACCAATTCAAGCAGGAAAAGTAATGATAAATAAAGGTCCTATGATGGCATCAGTTGATAATATTTGGTTGAATTTTAAAGGGGGCGGCGGACATAGTTCGGCTCCCAATGAAACCGAAGAGCCATTATTAGCAGCAAGTGAAATGGTAAATCAACTATATAAAATGAATGCTAGAAAAGTGGATACTCGTAATCCTTCATTAATTAGTATTGAATCATTTAATTCAGAGGCTGATTGGGGAGTGATTCCTGATAAAGCTAAATTAAAGGGTACAATAAGAACTTTTGATGAAGATGTTAGATCTACAATAATTGATGAAATAAATAATATTGGAGATAATTTAGCTAAAATGCATAATTTAGAATTTGAATTTAATAATTTATATGCTTTTCCACCAACTATAAATACTAAAAAAGAAGCACAAAGTGCTACTGAAGCAGCCAAAATGATATTTGGTGACAATGTTTTTGCTGGTAAACCAGTAATGTCTGGAGAAGATTTCTCTTATTATTTACAAGAGTGTCCTGGAGCATTTATATTTTTAGGAATTAGTAATAAAGAAGTAAATACGGATTATCCTCATCACAATCCAAACTTTGATGTTGATGAATCTCTATTAAAAAAGGGGACAGCATTACATTCACTTGTAGCTTTAAATTACTTAGATTCATAGGGAAAAAGTTAGAAAGGAGACAATATGCCGGTATTTGAAAAAAATGAGTTTAAAAACAGATTAAAAAGAATTAAAGAGAAAATGGATGAAGAAGGACTAGAAGTTTTATTGGCAACACATCCGGCCAATATGAATTATGTTTCTGGTTATGATGGTTGGTCCTTTTATGTTCATCAAGGAGTTTTGGTTTTTATTGATCGTGACGAACCGGTTTGGTTTGGTAGAGAGCAAGATAGTAATGGAGCAAGAATTACAACCTGGTTAAATGAGGAAAATATAATAGGATATCCAGACGATTATGTACAATCCTTAATAAAACATCCAATGGATTTCATGTCAGATATTTTAAAGGATTTAGGGTATGAGAGTTCAAATATAGGGGTAGAAATGGATAATTATTATTTTACTCCTAGATCTTTAAATTCTATAAAAGATAACTTACCAGAAGCTACTTTAAAGGATGCTAACCGATTGATTCCATTAGTTAGACAGATAAAGAGCGAACAAGAATTGAAATATATGAAAATGGCATCCAGGATTGTAGAAAAAACAATGCAGACCGCAATTGATGTAATTGATGAGGGAGTTCGCGAAGGAGATGCAGCCGGTAAGGTATATCAAGCTCAAATAAGTGGCACCAAAGAATTTTCTGGAGACTATACTGCGATTGCACCTATTATGCCTTCAGCTGAAAGGACTACAACTGCTCATTTAACCTGGACTGATCGCAATTATCAAAAAGGTGATGTAGTTTTATTGGAATTAGCTGGTAGTAAACATAAATATCATGCTCCTTTATCTAGAACACTTTTTATTGGTGATCCACCTGAAGATCTTACTGAGATAGCTAAGGTGGTTGTAGAAGGATTAAATAAAACACTTGATTTTATTAAACCAGGAGTGACCTGTGAAGAAGTTGAAGAGAAATGGAGAAAATCCATTTCAGGTAGTAAGGTGGTAAAAGAATCAAGGGTTGGTTATTCATATGGTTTGAATTACCCACCTGATTGGGGAGAACATACTGCTAGTTTAAGGCCAGGAGATAAAACAATCTTAAAACCAGGTATGACATTTCATTTTATGCCGGGTATTTGGTTAGACGAATTTGGATTTGAAAATAGTGAACCTTTCTATGTTACTGAAAAAGGTTGTGAAACCTTTGTGGATTTTCCAAGAAAGTTATTTACAAAATAAGATAGTTTACAAGGTTGTTATTGTTAACACCTTAAAAAGGGGTGATTGTAAGCATGAACTTTCTAAATAAACTAAATGATGTGATTAGAAAATTTGAAGAATATGTTTTAGCGTATGGTGTGATGGTTATGGCCTCTTTAACAATAGTTAATGTTATTTCAAGGAATTTTTTGGGCCAGGGACTGTCATTTGCAACAGAAGTTAATGAGTTTTTGATAGTAATTGTTACTTTTCTAGGGACCAGTTATGCAGCGAGAAATGGAAGACATATAAGAATGTCTGCCTTCTTTGATATCGCTAACAAAAAAGTTAAGAAAATTCTTACTTATATAATGACTGGTGGAACAGCATTAATAATGTATTATGTAACTTATTTATCGGGAATATATGTTTTTGATGTTTTTATCTCTGGCAGAATGAGTCCTGTAATGCGGGTACCATTAGCCTTTATTTGGATTTGGGTTCCAATTGGGTTATTAATGACTGATATTCATTATACTTTAGCTTTTGTCAAAAACATAATGGAAGATGAAGTTTGGATTTCTTTTGAAGAACAATCTGAATATGAAGACTTAGAAACTGCAATGAGTGAAGATGATTCATTAATTAGTTAAGTGCGACTTTATTAATCTTTTAAATATATGAAAGAAGGAGATGAGTTGGATGTTAGCGTTAATGGGAACAGTTATGATTGTTTTACTATTTTTAGGATTTCCAATGATGATACCACTGCTGACAGCACCAATAGTAATAATGCATTTCTATTTTCCTGCTTTTAATCCTACGGTATTAATTCAACAAATGATAGCCGGTATCTTACCTGCTTCACTTATAGCAGTACCTATGTTTATTCTAGCGGCTGATATTATGTCAGCAGGAGAAATGTCAAATAGATTGGTTGATTTTGTCAAGGTTTTTGTGGGGCATGTTAAAGGTGGAATGGCAATAACTACTGCTGCAGCCTGTACTTTCTTTGGAGCAATTTCAGGGTCTACTCAGGCAACAGTGGTTGCAATTGGTGGTACAATGAGGCCATATTTATTACGTGATGGTTATGATGATTCCTTTACTACAGCCTTAATAATTAATTCCAGTGATATAGCATTACTTATTCCTCCCAGTATTGGTATGATCGTATACGGAGTAGTAAGTGGTACTTCAATTGGTGAGTTGTTTATAGCTGGAATAGGACCAGGACTTCTTATATTATTTATGTTCGCAGTTTATAGCTATATATATGCAAGAATGAAAGGTATACCTACTCATGATAAAGCCAGTTGGTCTAAACGCTGGAAAGTAACAAAAAGAGCCTTGGTCGCATTTGGATTTCCTGCAATTATTATTGGAGGAATTTATTCCGGATTTTTTAGTCCTACAGAAGCGGCAGCTGCATCGGTTTTTTATGCTGGTGTGATAGAAATATTTGTTTATAAGAACTTAAAAATAACTGATTTAAAGGAAATAGCTTTATCAACAGGTTTAGTTACAGGGGTAGTATTTATCCTGGTTGGATCAGGGGTGGCCTTTTCATGGTTGATTTCTTTGGCCAGAATACCTAATCAAATATTACCTGGAATTATAGGAACTAATCCTACTCAGGTTTGGGTATTATTTGTAATTGCTGTTGCGTTCTTTATTGGATGTATGTTTGTTGACCCGATTGTAGTAATAATGATTTTGACACCAATTTTCAAACCTGTAGTTACTTCTTTAGGGATAGATCCTGTTTTAGTAGGTACATTGGTTACACTTCAGGCGGCTATCGGTTCCGCAACACCGCCCTTCGGTTGTGATATATTCACGGCAATTGCTGTCTTTAAAAGACCATATTTTCAAGTTATCAAAAAGACACCAGTCTTTATTGCAATGCTTCTCGTAGTTTCAGCATTACTAATATTCTTCCCAGATGTAGCATTGTTCTTAAGAGACTTAGCATATGGATATTAATAGGAGGATAGACTGATGGATATTAAAGGAAAAATAAATGAATTAAATGAAGAGTTAATTAATTTAAGAAGAGACTTTCATAAACACCCAGAACTAGGATTTAAAGAAGTTAGAACAGCAGAGATAGTGGCAGACTATTTAAGAGATTGTGGTCTGGAAGTTACTGAAAATGTTGCAAAAACTGGTGTGGTAGGTCTCTTAAAAGGTGAAAAACCGGGTAAAACTCTTATGTTGAGAGCAGATATGGATGCCTTACCTATTCAAGAGCAAAACGATGTAGAATATAAATCAGAAAATGATGGGGTTATGCATGCTTGTGCTCATGATGGACATACTGCAATGCTTTTAGTAGCTGCTAAGATTTTGTCCCAATATAAAGATGAAATACATGGGAATGTTAAGTTTGTATTTCAACCTAATGAAGAGACTGCTGGGGCAAGGCAAATGATTGAAGAAGGAGTTTTAGAAAATCCTAAAGTAGATGGGGCCTTCGGTTTACATCTTTGGACACCAATTGAAAGTGGAAAAATAGCTATATCACATGGAGCAGTAATGGGTGGATTATATGAATTCGAAGTGAAAATAAAAGGACAAGGTGGTCATACTTCTGCTCCCCATACTGCTGTAGATCCCGTATTAGTAGCTAGTAATGTAGTACAATCTGTTCAATCAATTCAGACAAGAGAAATTGATCCTTTAAAACCAACTTTGATAATGTTTGGCCAAATCAATGGTGGTACAGCAACAAATGTAATTCCAGAAGAAGTAGATCTAAGAGGCACAATCAGATATCTTTATCGTGATGATCCAGACGGTGCCGAAAGGCCTAAAGAAAGATTTGAACGAATTATTAAAAATGTTTGTGAGTCTCACAGAGCTAATTATGAAATTGATTATATTGTTGAAAGTCCACCGGTCTATAATCACAAAGATATGGTTGAATTGGCTTATGAAAGTGCCCAAGAGGTATTAGATGATAAAAGTAAGATAGTGGACTATACAAATTTAGCTGGAGAAGATTTCGGTGACTTTTCTGATGAAGTACCTTCTACCTTCTTTTTCATTGGTACTGGAAATAAGGAGAAAGGTACAGATTTTGCTCATCATCATCCTCGTTTTAATATTGATGAGGATACCTTAGCATATGGTGTAGAAATGCATGTTAGAAGTGCACTTAATTACTTAGATAAATAATTATTATAACTTTTTAAGAGGGGGTTGATAGAGATATTATAAATAATATTTAGTAAACCAAGTATTATATTTTGCAAAAAATAAAAGGGGGAAATTAATTAAAATGAGAAAAATTTATCAGATTTTCGTATTAAGCTTAGTAGCATTAATGTTGTTTAGTGTTGTAGGTTTAGAAAATGCAGAAGCCCAAAAGTATAATTGGAAATTTGCATTAGAGGAAATCGAAGGCAGTGTACAACATGAGTGGGCAAAAGAATTCAAGAAGAGAATTGAAGAAAAATCTGATGGTGAAGTTAATATCGACATCTATCCTTATGGTACATTAGGAACTAGTGGAGATATTTCTGAACAAACCATTAATGGTGTATTAGAATTTTCCTTCTCAACTCCCAGTTGGTTTGCCACTACAATTCCAGAAGCCGGTATGTTCTCACTACATTATCTATGGTCAGATAATCTACAGGTTAATAAGCACGTAATGGAAAATAGTGAAGCAATTTATCAAGATCTATCAGGAATTTATAATGACAAAGGATTAAAATTATTACAGGTATTCCACGAAGGCTGGCAAGTATGGACTGCAAATAAACCTATAAGAGAGCCTAAGGATTTCGAAGGCGTTAAAATAAGAGTTATGGGAGATCCTATTTTAATTGATAACTATCAAGAATATGGAGCCAATGCTGTACGTTTGGCTTATTCAGAAATCTATAGTTCTTTACAGTTAAATATGATAGATGCTCAGGTTCAACCATATTTTGCTACTCAAGAAATGAAATTTTATGAACAACAGGAATACTTAATTGAAGCTAAACAGGTTCCATTCATAACTGGGGTTATCATAAACCAGAACTTCTTTAATAATCTTCCTGAAGAATATCAAGAAATGATAGTTGATACTTCAAGAAATATGACAGATTATATATTTGAAGTTCAACAGGAACTTAATCAAAAAAGACTTAATATGATGTTAGAAGATAAAGAAAGTCTAGAATTAATTAAACTGACAGAAGAAGAAAGAGCTGTCTTTGCTGAAAAAGCTAGAAACGTCTGGGAATCATATAAAGAAGATGTTGGACCAGAAGGTGCAGCAATTTTAGAAAAATTACAGTCTGAAATTAAAGCTGCAGAAGAAATGTATGCTGACTAAATAGATCAAATTAAAACCAAAAATACAGGGGCATTTAAAGTGCCCCTGTAATTTTTAATTGAGGTGGTTATTTATGTCCTACCAAGCAAATAAAGGACAGACCAGTTATGGTGAAGCAATTGGAATTTTAATGCTAGATACTTATACTCCATTTATTCCAGGTGATGTAGGTAATGCATCAACGTATGATTTTCCTGTACGTTATGAAACTGTAGATGGTCTTACTGTGAAAAGAATATTTTCTAAAGATAAATCAGCATATAATTCTTTACTTAAGGCTGCAAAAAAGTTATCTCAACAGGGTGTTAGAGCGATTACTGGAGATTGTGGATTTATGGCTATCTTTCAAAAAAAATTAGTTGATGAACTAGACATTCCTGTCTTTTTATCTAGTATGTTACAAGTTTCTTTTATGAACAATATAATTGGTAGAAACAAAAAAATTGGAATTATTTCAGCAAATGCTAAATCATTAAAAGATGAGAGTTTATTTAAAGAAGTTGGTATAAATGATTCTTCCCAACTTATTATTAAAGGACTGGAAGATAAACCAAACTTCAACAAATCCATAATTGAAGAAATTGGAATCTTAGAACCTGAAAAAATACAAAAAGAAGTAGTCAATACTGCTGTACAAATGAAAGAAGATTATCAAGATATTGAACTATTCCTTTTAGAATGTAGTGTGTTACCACCATATTCTAAAGCGGTTCAATCAGCAACCGGACTACCAGTTTTTGATTATATAACTATGATTAACTATATTTATTCAACAGTGGTTCAAAGGAATTATAATGGTATTTATTAATATTTTTTATATAATTTGTAATAAGCATTAAAAAGAAGGGAATGATAAATTTGAAAAGTGATATACAAATAGCACAAGAAGCAGAAATGAAACCAATAATCGAAATTGCAAATCAACTGGGCTTAGACAAAGAGGACTTAGA